>JBKJPO010000527.1:0-2744 GCA_046595095.1 Chitinophagaceae bacterium | reverse complement strand
TCTTCTTTTACCTGTTGTTTATACCTCCCATCAGAAAAGGTTGTCCACCCTACCTGTCCACCTATTGAAGTAATAACCGTATTTCCAATAAGAACTTTATCGCTTGCATTCACTTTTGTGAAATTTCCTATTGCCGTGGAGTTGAAAATATCACCTGCAGTTACATCTGCTTTATGCCCTATTGCTGTGTTAGCATTGCCAATGGTATTGGTAGCCAAAGCATGATTGCCTATAGCGTTGTTCCTATCCCCGCTAATATTAGCGTTTAACGAGTTTACCCCCATAGCATTATTTTCATGTCCATCGGTATTGTTCTGTAGTGCCCTGTGACCCAGGGCTGTGTTTTGTTCGCCGATAGTATTTGCAAAAAGGGCTCGGTTCCCGTCGGCTGTGTTATAAGGACCAAATGTGTTCGAGTACAAGGCATTAACACCTGTTGCTGTGTTATAGCTTCCGTCTACGTTGTTATATAAAGCCTGTGCGCCAGTGGCCGTGTTTTCGAAACCTGTATTATTCTTGAAAAGTGCAGTAAAACCATTTGAAGTATTGTAGTTTCCTGAGGTATTGGTGAAAAGTGCTTCAAGCCCGGTCGCTGTATTATAGTTTCCCGAGGTATTAGTGAATAATGAATTTGTACCCACTGCAGTATTTTTAAGTCCGCTCGTGTTTGCACGCAGTGCCTGTGCACCAATGGCAGTATTATATGCGCCCTGTCCTCCCAGCAGAGCTTCATAACCCACGGCAGTATTATAGCCACCGCTGTTGTTACGCAGCGCAGCAGCGCCAAAAGCAGTATTGTAATGACCGGTAGAAAATTGCAATGCCCTTGCGCCGCCGGCAGTATTATATGTTCCAATTTGATTGTTCTGTAACGTATTTATTCCGATTGCAGTGTTGAAATTGCCGACAGTATTGGAAGTCAAAGATGATTTACCCACTGCTGTATTATTGTCGCCTGATGTAGTGGCAAACAACGCTTTACTGCCAATAGCCGTGTTGTAGCCGATGCTTCCGTTGTGAGTATACAAAGCCGAGTCGCCTACTGCAACATTCCATTCACTGGTTGTGTTGGATACAAGAGCAGCATATCCTACTGCAGTATTAGTGTTTCCGGTATTGCTGTACAAGGCGCCATGCCCCACTGCAGTGTTGTAGCTTCCTTTTTTGTTGAGAAAAAGAGAGCCATAACCAATAGCAGTATTGTAAGAGCCGCCTGTGTCGTGGTTCATGGCATAAGAGCCGATTGCAGTATTGTAGTCCTTTGAACCGTGTTCATAGAGTGACTGATAGCCTACTGCAGTATTAAAATTGCCATTATTAAGAAACAGTGCACCTACACCGATTGCTGTGTTATTTGAACCATTTTTATTGAAATATAATGCTTGGCTTCCCACCGCCGTATTTTTTTCTCCTGCAGTATCCCGTCCCAGCGCAAAAGCACCAATAGCGGTATTATCGTGTCCTGATTTGTGGTCGTACAATGTAAAATGTCCCATCCCCACATTGTTCCTGCCGCTTATATTGCCGTAAAGCGTTGCATAGCCTACAGCAGTATTGCCGCCACCAAGGGTATCTTTCGTAAGTGTGAAAGTACCTATTGCGGTATTGTTTGTAGATGTTTTATTTTCTAATAAGGCATGGGTACCAATTGCGGTGTTTCCTGCGGCAGTTGTATTTGCAGCCCCTGCAAAATAGCCCGAGAAATAATTGAATGAGCCTGTTGTATTAGAATGGCCGGCATTCTGCCCGGTGAAATAATTACCGTTGCCCGTAGTGTTATCCCTACCTGCCTTGTACCCAATGAAGTGATTTAAACTACCCGAGGTAAGCGAAGCACCTGCACTGTCGCCGATGACGGTATTAAAAAGGTTGCCATTTAAATTAAAGTACCCGTTTGATGTAAGTCGCAACCGGTTCATATTATTTACCCTGAATACAAGATCTGTAGCATCAGTGGTTCCTATAAAATTGTTGATGGTGTCGGTGCCTGCATTACCGGTCAAAGCCCAACCATTATTACCAACAGAAATTTCTGCCCACAATGCGCCATTATGAAACCAGAAAGTGCTGGTAGTAGTATCATATAATATTAAACCGTTAGCCGGGTTTGTTATAGCAAGCCGGGAAGCAGTGGAGGTTCTGGGTATCAGCATCCCTTTACTGTTGCTTTTTACATCAAGTATAGCACTTGAATCCGCAGCAGAACCATCCGAGTTTATGGCTACGCTTTGTGCAGCAGTGGATATTTGGAAAATTAAAAACAAACCAATAAACAGCAGGTGCAAAGTTTTATTTTTCATATAGCGTTGTTTAAAGTCATTAGTGTTTTATTTCAATTTGTCTTTTATTAGCTGCAATTCTTTTATCAGGAATTCAATTTTTTTGTTTTGGTCATCAATAATTTTCTGTTGCTCCTGTACGGCTTTTACTAACGGCACTACGAAATCTCCATATCGTAATCCATATAAAGCTTTATCATTAGTTGGCTTATCTACTCCGCTAAATTTGAATCCTGTTTTGGTTGCAGCTTCTTCCACTTCCTGTGCAATAAATCCGCTTTCTCGCTGGGTGGCGGCACGTTGAAGGCTTCGCTGATAGATTAGCTTTTCTTCTGCTGTCCCTGTTTCTAAATCTTTATCCGTTCCATAATATTTATCTAGTGCCCGCACATTTACAATATAACTAACAGGATGTAACTGCTGGATAAATTCCAAACCTTTTACATCTTCTTTTACCTGTTGTTT
>JBKJPO010000517.1:0-5372 GCA_046595095.1 Chitinophagaceae bacterium | reverse complement strand
CTGCCAACCGGCATTACAGTGAGTGATGCTGCTGCAATTGTAGCATTTTTTATAAAATCTTTTCTGTGCATAAATTTATTTTATACGTTATTGCCCAACAATATAGGAGAGTTAGTTTATTTCTTCACTAAGGCATCAATTATTTAAGATGGGGGGCCATAAAAGATGCACTTAATTTTATTATAAAAATAAGCTTTCCATTATTGAATCTACAATTTCAAAATCAATTCTACCGGGAAGAAAATGAGGCAGGAGCAAACATTAGATTTTATTACCGGGATCACCCGAAATAATTACTGAGAAGATAGAATATGAAAACATGCCAACGAAGATGGAGTGGCAATGAAATAAATAAGCTACACTTTATTATGAAGCTTATTAAAAAGTATTGGCGAGTCAATACCCTGAGGAATCAGAAAAAATAAAAAAGGCAAAGCATGACAACGAAATCTAAAATTTGTGGTTTCAGAAGTTGCAATACACATGAATGTGCATCGGCCTTCGGGGGTCGACTTCTATTACATCACTTTGCACTATTTTCATCCGGTTTCAACGGCTCTCCAGTTTTCAAAGAGAAATTATTTTAATTCTATGTTTCCACTTTTTATTTTAGCATCTTTCGCAAATGCATCGTACATATAGGTGCCTTTGCAGAGTTTGTTAACTATCAATGTTTTACTACCCGTAATTTCGCAACGCGTTACCAATTCACCATAAACATCGAATAAAAAAAATTGCACGGAACTCAGTCCTGGTGCACTCACAACTACTTCGAGATGGTCATCCTTGACTTCCACTCTAACAGTAATCTTTTTATTAGCTGTCAAAAGATTATCTGCACTGGTACTGAAAACCATCAGCAGCAAGCTGACGATTATAGCCATGGCCTTAAATAAAGCCGGAAGCCTGTTTAGATTGTTTCTCATAGGTTATATGTGCATTTAAAAGAATGCACAACGCACTTTCCTTGCTGCGTTCTTATTAACATCATTATCAACAGCACTGCCTATCCTGAATCCAAGCTTTAGGAATATTGAGAAATAAGCATCTGCCTGCTTAGGATTTCCGCGTTGAACTCCGGGCATGGTTCTTAATAGGCCAGGTGTCGCAATTGTATAAAGTTTATCATGTATCTGACTTGCAATAACTGCCTGGTCAGGTGATAGATAAACGTCAAAAAATTTGGGATCAATGTAATCGGTACTCACATCGTCGATATAATCTGTAAATGTTTTACGGTATAAAACTTCGAAACTTAAATTCAATCTTTCCGATACAAGATATTTTACTCCCGCTCCGAGCGGAATATTGATTTGTGTCAAATTATAATCTTTCCGTTCAGGATACTCTTTCATCCCCTGGCCTTCGGTACGCAATGGTTTAAGATCATGCCACACTACATTTCCATTGCCGTCGGTAAGCGAACCTTGTGGATTAAATTTGAACATACCTATTCCCGCAACAACATAGGGCTGTAAAGCCGGAACATATTCGGCATAAGGGTTGAATGCAATTGTTGGGAAAAATTCGGCGGCAACATACACTTCAGAAAGTTTTGATCTGAAATCAAGGTTTCGCTGCCTGCGATAAAGCTCATCCTCGCCCTTAGTGTTGATAATTTCATCTTTGCCTTCCAGCAACCCCACCTGTGCGGCTACACGAAAACCCAGCCAGTCGTTAGGATATGCAGTTACGAAAACACCTTTAGTAACCTTAGTAAATTCAGTATTCATGTCCTTTAAAAATCTCTTGCCCTTACCAGCATTACCACCGAGGTCTCCAAGAAATACGGAAGGCCCGATATTTAACCCTATCTCCCAACGCATTTTGCCTGTGCCAATAAATACACTTTGAGAAAACGAATTTGTTGAAAACAGTATCGCGAGGGAAAATAAAAGGCAATACCTACCTATAAAGGAGTGTAACCGTCTTTTCATCAGATCAGATTAAGGCTTTCAAAAAATTTGGATTATCGGTGCAGCTGTCCAGGTAAAGCAATTGCAGTATTTCTGCAAAAGCAAATGTGAACAACCCATAAGTTAACGGGATGGCTGACTGATTATTGTGTGCGTAAGGGTTATTTTAGTACCATTTCCACATGAGGAATACCATCTTCAAGATACATTTCGCTAGTCTGGACAAAACCCAAAGAGCTGTAAAATTTATGCAGGTAAAGCTGGGCCCCGATCTTAATTCTTTGCTGGCTGAAGAGTTCTCTTGCTTTTTGAATAGAAACCTCCATCAATTCTCTTCCCAGTTTCATTCCCCTTGCAGATGGAGAAGTTACCACCCTTCCTACTGACATTTCTTCAAACGCAATTCCCGGCGCAAGTAATCTTCCATATGCAAGTAATTTTCCCTGCCTCCATCCCATAAGATGATATGCATCCTGGTCTTTATCATCAAGGTCCTGGAATGGACAATTCTGCTCCACAACAAAAACTTCAAGCCTTAGCTGGAGGATTGCATATAGCTCATCCAGCGAAAGTTGGCGGAAGTGCTTTGTGATCCACATATATTTTGGTTGATTATTGGTCAATGAAAGATCAAATGGGTTAATGAGATTGATTAATACTGATGTGCTTCATACATAACAATTAACCATTAATAATTATACTTCTCTCCCCATCTATCTTTCAGAAATTTCCTGATTTCATTCTCACGGGCATTTTTTCCGGGATCATAGAAACGCGTATTTTTTAATTCACCAGGCAGGAATTCCTGCAGGATAAAATTACCCGGGAAGTTATGTGGATATTTATATTCTTCACCATATTTCAACTGCTTCATTAGCTTCGTGGGGGCATTCCTGATATGCAATGGCACGGGAAGATCACCGGTCTTCCTAACAACATCAAGCGCATCATTTATTGCAATATAGGATGCATTGCTCTTTGGTGAACTGGCAAGATAGGATGCACACTGACCAAGCACAATGCTTGCCTCAGGGTAACCAATTACATGAACTGCCTGGAATGTATTTGTAGCTAATACAAGAGCCGTAGGATTTGCATTTCCAATATCTTCACTGGCAAGTATGATCATTCTCCTGGCAATATATTTTACATCCTCACCACCTTCAATCATTCTTGCAAGCCAATAAATGGCCCCATTGGGATCACTGCCTTTCACAGATTTAATAAATGCAGAGATAATATCATAATGCTGTTCACCTGACTTATCATACATAGCTATCCGCTGTTGGGCGGTTTTCATGACAACCTCATCCGTTATTACGATATGTTCATCTCCATTTACAACAAGTATCTCAAGAAGGTTGAGCAATTTGCGTGCATCCCCACCAGATAGATTGATCAATGCACCTGTTTCTTGCAACTCGATCCGTTTTTTAGAAAGTATTTCATCGGTCTGTATCGCTTTTTCAAGGAGCTGAAGCAAATCTTCTTCAACCAGAGGCTTGAGCACATAAACCTGGCAGCGGCTTAGCAAAGCACTGTTTACTTCAAATGAAGGATTTTCCGTGGTAGCCCCAATGAGTGTAATTATCCCTTTCTCAACTGCGCCAAGCAATGCATCCTGCTGACCTTTATTGAAACGATGGATCTCGTCAATGAAAAGAATTGCGGTTATCTTGCTTTTTGCCAGTTCGATCACCTCGCGTAAATCCTTTACCCCGGAGGAGATTGCGCTCAATGTATACATGGAAACTTTCAGCGTATGTGCTATGATGTTAGCAATGGTGGTTTTACCAACTCCAGGCGGTCCCCAAAGAATCATTGAAGGAATTTTTCCACTCGCCATGGCAAGTTTCAGGATACTCCCTTCCCCGGTAAGGTGTGCCTGACCCACAAGATCATCGAGGCTCGCCGGGCGCATTCGTTCTGCTAAAGGAGGTAAGGGCACTTGAAGATTTTAGTTGGTAAATGTAAAAATTATTTACCGGATGAGGCCCTGTTCAGAATATGCTCAATATCCCCGACAGCAACCGGTTGGTTCTTATCATCAATCTCAATAACAATACAATAACCATTGGCTCCACCGGCTTTTATAAGGGCATCAACAAGTTTCTGCTGGTTGCTGTCTCTGCGTATACCATTTTCATCCCAACGTTCCGAAGTGGTTAAACACCCAAGGGAAGGTGTATGTGGGTGATAAGGCTTTCCTTCATAAAATTTCGGATCCACAGTGGTACCATGGGCGATGATTTCCGTTCGACCGGCTTCGCCTGCGTAGTAGGCTTCATAAAATGGGAAATATCTATGCAGAGCATGCGGGAGAATACTTTCGTAATGGCCTATATTCCATACCGAATCTATGATCGTAGAATCCTTCAGGAATTTTGCGATGCTGCATTCTACCGGCATTTCCATTTGCACATTTACAGAAGGACCAATGGCCTGGCTTTTTGAAACTGCAAATCCATGCATTCGATAAATTCCCTGTGGAGTGTTGCCATTAGTAAGATAAGATGGCAGGTTTGAAATACTCCTTGCCAGGTGAGGCACATTAAATACTTGTCCATCATCCGCGGTTATGAACTTGCCCGATGTATCACGAACCAGCACAATTCCAGGGTAATCACGATTTTTTCGCTGGATGCTATATAATAAAACATTATTTGGAAGCCATAGGGGATCGAAAAGCTGATCCAACATCTTCTTTGTTAGAAAGGGCGACGCTAATTTACGTTTCGCAAGCAATGAAATTAATATAGGATTTGTAAATGATTCCTCCTCGAATTTCTGCAGAACCAATGCAATCAGATTTTCAAAACTTACAATATGCAATGAATCTGACATTACATATTCCAAGGCCATTGCAAATAATTTTGGATCAACCAAATCATTAGCTAATACTGCAATCTCTTTTGTGAAATGGCCTTTATAATTTGTAAAAAGCAGTTCCAGCATTGATCTCTTAAACTCGTTACTGGACCGGGGGAAATAATTCAAGGCTTCACGGATCCTGCTATCAACCCATGGCGATCTATACAATAATAGTTCGAGTGTATAAAATCCATCCGCCCAAAGTTCTTCCGTTGAATCAGCTAAGACAGCTGATAGATTTTTGTTTATCGAATGCAGGACCATTGTCCTATACAGTTTGGCGCGGTTTGCTGCGGTAGTGTAATTGGCTGATAATGGTGTTTGCGCATTTAGCTGCACACAAGTGAAAGAAAGGAAAATAAATAGTACCAGGAATACTGTCTTCATTGTGCCTGTAATTTGCCGCTGATATATCTGGTTAAATGATTTCCATGATTAATGAGGAAAGAACACAGCCTAATCATTCAATCACAAAAATCAGTTGTGCTAGTTGACATGGGTTTGTAAGAATGCCTGGAGTTTATTAAAAGAATCAATAAGGTTTGCGCCAAACCAGCCATGACCTTCATTTGGATAAAAAATGTA
>JBKJPO010000171.1:0-7938 GCA_046595095.1 Chitinophagaceae bacterium | reverse complement strand
CTTCACTTCCTATCATGGAAGACGTACTCGTATTATGGGCGCAATGGGCGACATGGTTGGCGATATGACGGAATTGGTTATCACTGATTTTAGAACAGGCAAACAGACAAAGCTCATCCCGAAAGCTGAAGATGTTGAAGGATATAAAAACAGCGGCCATGGCGGTGGAGATTGGCTGCTTGCCAGGGATTTTGTCCAGGCCGTTGCACACCAGGATGCCAAAATGCTGACATCAACAATCGATGACTCAATCGAGTCACACATCATGGGCTTTATGGCCGAAGAAAGCCGTAAGAAAAACAGTTTTATGAATGTAGAAATGAATGGCTAAATGTAATTGACAACTTAAGATATGGCCTCTCTGATCAAGGATTAATTAAAATTCTGACCTTCTTTCCAAAGAATATTATTTTTCAATCGTTGTAGCTACCAAAACATCCCGGTTCATTAATTATGTGTACAAAAATTAACGTATATTTAAGCTATCACTTTCTCTCTTTTAAAACAACTGCTTGTTTTCCTAAAATTGAAACATAACCAAACATGTTTCGCCAAAAAAATTCCTATATGACAAAAGCCTTACGTTTTAGAAAATTAAAGGAAATTAGTTTTGTCCTCCTCATTGCTATCTGTCTGCCCTTTGGTTTAACAGCACAAACTAAATCAGTTTCAGGCCAGGTAAGTGATAGTAAAACCAATCCGTTACAGGGTGTTACAATATCTGTTAAGGGATCAAACAAAGCAGCATCGACAGATGCAACTGGGCGTTTCGTTTTAACCGAATTACCTGATAATGCTACATTGGTATTCAGTTCTGTAGGCTTTGTTACCCAGGAGGTTTCAGCAAAAGGGAAGACTACAATAAATCTTTCGCTTTTCGAAAACATTTCCAATTTGAGTGAAGTTGTTGTAGTTGGATATGGCACTCAACAAAAAAAGGATGTAACAGGGGCAGTCTCCCAAGTGAAGGCATCCCGTTTAGAAAATGAAAATCCCGGCAGTGTACAGGATCTCTTGAGAGGAAATGTGGCCGGATTAGCTGTTTCTACTTCCACCTCGGCAAAAGGTGGAGGTAGTTTGTTGGTAAGAGGAAGGTCTTCAATAAATGCAGGCACCTCGCCATTGATTGTTCTCGATGGTGTTATTTACCAGGGCCAGTTGGCCGATATTAATCCCAATGATATTGCCACAATAGATGTATTAAAAGATGCAAGTTCAGCGGCTGTTTATGGTGCAAAAGCTGCTAGCGGAGTAGTGCTAATTTCTACCAAAAAAGGCACAGGTTCTAAGCCTACAATTACTTTTAATACAAATTTTGGATTTACCAACTTAGCCATGAATGAGGAATTATATGATGGGCCTGGTTTTGTGGCCTGGAGAACTGACGTGTTGAAAAGTATAACCGCAAATGCGAAACCATATCAGTTTAATGACCCCAGGACGTTGCCTCCGGATCTTACTGTCGCACAATGGAAAGCCTACGATAACCTTCAGGGTGACTCCATCGATATCTGGCTAACCAGGCTGAAAATATTATCATTAGAGCGTAAAAATTATAAGGCTGGCAAAACTGTTGATTGGTATAGTATGATGTTCCAGACTGGATTTCGCCAGGATCATACCATAAGCATTGCTTCGAGGAAAGATGATGCTTCGTATTATATGTCGATGAACTATACCAACAATGAAGGGGTTATTAAAGGAGATAAATTTACGACCTACAGAATGCGTTTGAATCTTGAAGCCAAAGCTGCAAAATTCCTGACAGTAGGCATAAATACACAATTTGCCGATCGTGATGAAAGCCAGGTGCCGGTTAGTTGGGCGTTAATGGTAAATGCATCTCCTTATGGAGAGGTATATAAAGATGATGGCGTTACGTTAAGGGATAGTCCGAATGATGACATTGGCAATAACGCTAATCCATTTTTGGATAATACCTATACAAACAGGTTACAGAAGGAAAGTACTTTTTTTGGGACAATCTATGTAAAAGGAACCTTGCCCTATGGCTTCTCTTATCAAAGTAATTTTACACCAAGTTTTCAGTTTTTTCGCTTTTTCAATGGCCGCTCTGCCAGAGACTTTCGGGTTCGGGTGCGTGGAGGAGTAGCAACCAGAACAGAGCAAACTACTTATAACTGGCAGATGGATAATCTGTTAAAGTGGAATAAAACTTTTGGTGAGCATCAATTGGATGCTACATTCCTCGTAAATGCAGAAAAATTCCAATCCTGGCGCAATCAAATAGATAACGAAGGATTCACTCCTAATGATAATCTAAGTTACCACAGCATTGAAGCCGGCATTAAGCCAATTGTAAACAGTGATGACCAGGTAAGCACTGGCGATGCATTGATGGCTCGTTTAAATTATGCGTTCAAAGAGAAATATTTATTAACTACTTCTATTCGTAGAGATGGTTATTCAGCTTTCGGTCTTCAAAACCCTCGTGCAACTTTTCCATCAATTGCTTTAGGATGGATATTTTCAAAAGAAAAGTTTGCTTCTTCCAGGTGGTTGAATTATGGCAAGCTCCGTGCTTCATGGGGAATAAATGGCAACCGAGATATCGGCCGTTACCTTGCGCTGGCAGACTTAACTACGGGTAAATATCAATTTATAAAACCTGATGGTACCGTAATATTGGTTTCACAGCTATATGTAAACCGTTTACAAAATCCTGGTCTAAAATGGGAAAAAACTGAGTCATATAATCTAGGCCTGGATTATTCTATTCTCAAAGACAGGATTGGTGGTTCTATTGATGTTTACAGGAAATCTACAAAAGACCTGCTTGTGTTGCGTGCTTTACCAAATGTTTCTGGTTTTGATAATAGATTGGATAACCTGGGAGAGGTACAAAACAGGGGGATAGAATTGACGCTTAATACACTAAATATAAAAAGTCCAAATTTTTCGTGGCGGTCAAACCTGACTTTTACACTAAACAGAAATAAAATTGTGCATTTATATGGACCGGTTCCTTTATTTGATTCCGCAGGAAAAGTAATTGGGCAAATAGAGCGGGATGACATAGCTAACAGGTGGTTTATTGGTCATGATCTAAATGAGATTTGGGATCTTAAGGTATTGGGAGTTTGGCAAGTAAATGAAGCTGCACAAGCAGCCAGGTTTGGCGTGAAGCCAGGAGATTTTAAAATTCAGGACCGAAATGGTGATAGTACTTTTTCTAATGAAGACAGACAATTCCTTGGTTATAGAACTCCAAGGTTTCAATGGACTTTGAGAAATGAGTTTACCATTTTGAGGAATCTTGATTTCTCTTTTATGGTTTATTCTAACTGGGGTCAGATGGAAGATTACAACCAGGCGAAAAATAACAGCGGGTTCCAGGATCGCCAGAATTCGTATAAATTTCCTTATTGGACAGTTGATAATCCTATAAACGATCATGCAAGGCTTTTTTCCAGTAATGGTAGCGCTAATTTTAATGTTTACAGAAAGTCCTCTTATATAAGATTGAGCACTGTGGCCCTTGCATATACTGTCCCGACTAATCTATTAAGCAAGGCAAAAATACAAAGCATGAAGGTTTACATTAACGTTGCCAATGCAGCTATGTACCAACCAAACTGGACTTTTTGGGATGCTGAATACGGAAATACTCCTCCTCCCCGCTATTATTCTTTAGGAGTTAATCTAACACTTTAATCAACCCATTTAACAAGATAACATGACAAATAATTTAAAACATACAATAACCATTGCGGCTTTTGCAATGATCCTTACCTGTATAATTAGTTGTAAAAAATCTTTCCTGGAACCAGATCCCCTTTCGTTTTATACTCCTGAATCAGCATATTCAGATGTTGCCGGGATGCAGGCGGCCCTGGTTTCCTGCGCCAGGAATTTAAGATATGAATATTACGGGGGCAATCCACCCATACTTACTGAAATGCTTTTCACTGAAATTGCCGTTGAAGGTACCACCGATAAAGCGGGTCCGGCCCAGGACCTGGATTTATTAATCACGCCAGATGGTGTTACGTTTAATAATGATGATCGCAATAAGATAGGTGTTTATTGGGAGGAAGGATATAAAGGCATCAAATATGCGAACACAGTTATCTCAAGGATTGATAACGTCAAATATACAGGACCAAAGCAAAGGAATTATATCCTGGGCGTAGCTTACTTTCACAGGGCTTTACGGTATTATAGATTAACCCATCAATTTGCTGATGTGCCGGCAATTATGAAAGAGATCACCGCGCCAAAACTTGATTTTTATTCTACTCAAAGAGAGGTTATTCTCAAAAAGATAAAACTCGACCTGGATTCTGCTCTCCTTTGGACAAAAGATACAATTATACTTAACAGGGGCGAAGTTACCAGTGGTGCAGTTGGGCATCTGCTTACCAAAGTTAACCTTGCACTGGGTAATTTTGATGAAGCTCTTACAGCAGCTAATGCAGTTTTACTATCCGGTGGCCCATATGCCCTAATGCAACTGCCATTTGGAAGTTCACCTCCTCCTTCTCTTGTCCCCATTGATAAAACTATACCTGTCCCATTGCCTAGTAATGTTATCTGGGATCTCCACAGGCCAGAAAATAAATCTCTTGCCCAAAATAGAGAAGGAATCTTTATGATCATTGATAGATTTGGTGAGGGTCAATTTGGTACAGGAATGACGATCATGCGGCAGGCTGTGCCTCTTTGGGGATCTAATGTAAATACACCTTCAGGCAAAAAAGGAACCAACGATAATACTAATCCGGAATTTATCCAGTCGAATCTTTATGGAAGAGGTATTGGAAGAACGCGTCCCAGTAATTATTCGCAATACGAAATCTGGAATGATACAAATGATCTGAGACATGCCAGGGGTAACTGGATTTATATGGAAGACCTCTTATATAATGATCCGGGTTTAAAGGCCGGTGATCCCAATTATCTTAAAAAAGTACGCTTTAGACATCCTACTACTAATGGGCTCCTTACTACGGACAGCATCAGGAGTTATTACGGATGGCCTCAGTACAAATTATTTATCCCTGATTTCGAAAACTCCCCTATGCAGGGCGGCCATAGTGACTGGTACCTATTCAGGTTAGCTGAAACCTTTTTATTAAGGGCTGAAGCACATTTCTGGAAAGGAAATCTTGCTGCTGCAGCAGATGATATTAATGCAGTTCGAATTCGTGCCCGTTGTGCCCCAATTACTGCTGCACAGGTAAATATGGGAACCATTCTTGATGAGAGAGCCCGTGAATTATATTTTGAAGAACCTCGTAAGACAGAAATGACGAGGATATCTTACCTGTTTGCAAAAACCGGTAAGCTTGCTGAAAATGGGAAAGTATATACTTTAGCTGACTTTTCTACCTCAAATTATTTGTACGACAGGGTGATCGCCAGGAACAATTTTTATAGATTAAAACTTCGCACAAATTTTGGAGCTATTTATAGAATGAGTGCATACCATACTTTATGGCCGGTACCAAGTACAGCAATCCAGGCAAATAGTAATGGAATAATCAATCAAAATAAGGGGTATGTAGGTTATAACTCAAACGTACCTGCACTTGATAGAATTCCAGATTAGTTTAGTTCCAGGGTGAATAATTAAAAACCAAGGTTTGCTTTCCATAAGAGCGAACCTTTTTTAAAAAATAAAAAATGACCGAAGAAAAAAACTCCAATAGCAGAAGAACATTTTTATTGAATTCAGCCAAGGTTACGGCAGGCACATTTGCCTTTGCCAATATTCCTTCCATAGTTCGTGCTGGATTTCCAACAATTGTTCCCTCTTCCGTAATTGGCAAAAATGGCCCAAGCAATAAAATCAACGTTGCGCAAATAGGTTGCGGCCGTATTGCCCGGACTCACGATCTGGCGGAAACGCTAAAATTTGATATGGCCAGGATCATGGCTGTTGCTGATGTGGATCGTAACCGTTTACAAAGTGGGAAGAAATTGATTGAAGACTGGTATGCAAAAAAAATGGAGAAAGAGAATTACATAGATGTGAAAACCTATGAGGATTATCATGAGCTTTTGATGAATAAAGATATTGATGCCGTGATGATCAGCACACCCGATCACTGGCATGCACAACCCGCCATTGAAGCCGCACTTGCCGGCAAACATATTTATCTCCAGAAACCAACTTCATTAACCATTGAAGAAGGCCGGCAGATGAGTGATGCTGTGAGAAAATCCGGTGTTACTTTCCAACTGGGAAGCCAGCAACGTTCAGTAAAACCATGGCCGCAATTCAAAAAAGCTGCGGAGCTGGTAAGGAACGGGCGAATTGGAAAATTGCACACCGTAAGAATTGGTCTGCCATCAGATCCCGCAGGTGGAAGTACTATTGAAATGCCCATCCCTCAAGGTCTTAATTATGATATGTGGCTCGGCTCCACACCCGAAGTATATTATACCTTAGATCGCGTGCATTCAGAAAAAGATTATAACTCGCGCCCGGGTTGGCTCCGTCTAGAACAATTTGGAGCTGGAATGATTACAGGCTGGGGTGTTCATCATATTGATATTGCACATTGGGGTATGAACACGGAATTAACCGGACCAATTGAAGCAGAGGCAACGGCTGAATTTCCAAAGAGCGGATTATGGGGCGTACATGGAAACTATGAAGCAAAACTGAAATATGCAAATGGCGTTGAAATGTACCTGAGCAGCAAAAATCCTAATGGCATCAGGTTTGAAGGAACTACCGGGTGGATATTTGTTTCCAGGGGTGATGTAGGTGTTACTTCATCTGATCCTGGTTCTCCTGTAAAAGAAAACAAAGCTTTCCAGGCAAGCGATCCTAAAATTCTAACTTCGGTTATTGGTCCACGTGAGATTCACTTATACGAAAGCCATGAACAACATGGTAGCTGGCTCGATTGTATCAAGAACAAGAAACCAACCATTAGTCCTGCTGAAGTTGCGCATCGTTCATGCAGCGCTTGTTTGGTAGCTCACGCCGCAATGAAAACACCGGGCACATTATATTGGGATCCGGCTAAAGAAACTTTTAAAAATAATGTAGAAGCCAATAAGTTACTTTCAAGACCACAACGTTTTCCTTATGGAACAAATTATGTGGGAAACAAGAAAAGCTAATATGAAAAAACTGGTTATCATTCTCTCAATATTTGTCATTGCCGGCTGTACGGGTTCTCAAAATATAAACAATCAGAAAAGTCCCGGAATAAAATTGATTACCCTGGATCCCGGGCATTTTCACGCAGCCCTGGTACAAAAAACGATGTACAATGGGGTTGATTCCTTAGTTCATATTTATGCCCCTGAGGGCCCTGATCTTAAATTTCACCAGGCAAGAATTAACTCCTATAATACAAGAGCTGAGAATCCAACAAGTTGGAAACAAGAAGTTCATACCGGGAACGATTTCCTGGAAAAAATGCTTGCTGAGAAAAAAGGAAACGTGGTAGTGATGTCTGGTAACAACCAGAAAAAAACCGAATACATATTGAAAGCGGTTACTGCAGGATTTAATGTTCTTGCAGATAAACCAATGGCCATTAACAAAGGCAATTTTGAATCGTTGAAAACAGCTTTCGATGTTGCGGAAAAAAACAAAGTTTTACTCTACGACATCATGACGGAACGCTACGAGATCAGCACTATGCTTCAACGTGAGTTATCATTTCTTCCACAGGTATTTGGCCAGTTGGAAAAAGGAAGCCTTGCAAATCCCGCAGTAACTAAAGAAAGTGTTCATCATTTCTATAAATATGTTTCAGGAAACATTCTTACAAGGCCACCATGGTTTATGGATGTTACACAGGAAGGTGAAGGCATAGTTGATGTTACCACACACCTTGTTGACCTGATCCAATGGGAATGTTTCCCGAATCAAATAATTGATTATAAAAAAGACATCCAACTTATTTCTGCAAGGCGCTGGCCTACAGACATGACCACCAGTCAATTTAAAGC
>JBKJPO010000506.1:0-3473 GCA_046595095.1 Chitinophagaceae bacterium | reverse complement strand
GGAGATAAAATTATTGAGCAAACGCAGCGGATCGGATTCCGTTATTTTGAATCTAAAGCCGGAAATCTGTATTTGAACGGCAAGCCGATCTTTCTTCGGGGCATTGCCATTAACCCTCCTGCACGCGGTATACCTGACAGTGTGGAGAAAAGCCGGAAGTTCGCAGAAGAATATGTACGCTTCATGAAGCGCCTTCATGTTAATATTATCCGTATCCCAAATAATGAGAACTGGTATAACGTCTGTGATGAACTGGGTATGATGGTTTTCGGTGGCAACTACAGCAGTACAGTTGATGATGAAAAGCCACCAAAAGATTACAACAAAGCACTTGCATGGTACAGGAATGAAGCCTTTGCTCCTATAGCTTCTCATCCGAGCCTGATGATATATGCTATGACCAATGAAGTGCCGTACACAGGTGAGATCGGCGTGAAATGGGAGAAATTTTTATCTTACGCCCATACAGAATTAAAGAAATGGGATAACACACGTACATACATTGCAAACCCGGGATATGGTTATGGCAGATCAGGTGATATCTGCGACCTTCACAGGTATTGGGGCTGGTATTACTGTTCACCGTTTACATTTTTAAATATCCGAAACAATGATGCCATCATTCCATTTAAAAAGAAAGTGCAGCCTGTTACCTTTACAGAATGTGTAGGAAATTATACAGGCCCTGACGGCAGATATAATCTTACTCCTGATCATAAAAATCCGGGTTCACAGTTAAACTGGACGGGACATGCAGATTGGAAAGACCAGGCACGGCTTGCCGATGAACACCAGTCATTTACATTTAAACAGGCTACAGAATTATTCAGGCGGTTAAGGGTGATCAATCCTGAACTGAGTGGTGTTTTTCCTTTTACCATTTTATTTTATAACTGGAACAATGTTCAGGAATTTATTGACATGGCACCAAAGCCGGTTACAAAGCAGGCCAAACTTTCTTATCAGCCTGTTCTTATCAGTTGGGAAAACTGGACATCCCAGGTATATGCTGGAAGTATCCTGGAGCCGATAATACATATTGTGAATGATGATGATGATTTTAAAGATCTGGTGGATGCAAAATTGGTATATCAGGTAAAGGATAACAGTGACTTTGTTATTACCGGTGATACGATAGATCTGCCTGTGATACCTTATTACGGCACCTGGCAACAAAAGCCCGAGATAAAAATACCCTCTTCCGCGGTGATGGGAAATTATCGTCTTGCCGGAAAGATCATCAAAAACAATAAAATTATATCTGAGAATTTTGATAACCTTTTTATTGGCACTAAGGATATTATTACGGCAGGGAATAATCGAATTAATAAAGTCTTATTGTATGACCCGTCCGGTAAAACCCGCTCATCTTTTGATAAGTTGGGAGTGATCACTGAAACTGTAACGTCTATTAAAAATATTCCTGTAAATGCATTGCTGACGATCGGCGAGAATGGAATGGACAATACGTTGGTACAACAGGCAAACGAAATTAAGCAGCATGTAAAAAACGGGGGCAGGGTTTTAATTCTCAGGCAGGATGAAAGCCATCTTCTTTTTGTAAATAAGATCTTGAGTGTTCCGGTAAAGAATGTTACAACACCGTTAGACATAGCGGTGTACCCGCCACCGCCCCGCCCTTCCCGTAACGGATACTATGTAAATCCCGAACGCCCTGATCACCCGGTATTCACCGGAATTAAACGTGAACAGTTAAGGGTATGGTCAGATTATACAAACTGGAATGAATCACAAAAAGGATTCCCTGCTATTTATCCGGTTACTGATGGTTATGTACCGGTAAATAAAAGCGATCTGGAAAATATGGCTGTGCTTGGGAATTACGGCGTAGCGCTGGAAGGAATAACACTTTCTGAAATTATGGATGGAAAAGGCTCTGTGTTACTCTGCGGATTGGACCTTGTGAACAGAACTCATTCGGATCCGGTGGCAGATCGTATGCTGATGAACCTTGTAAATTATATGGCCGATGGAAAACAACACAATCTTTACCCCCTAATAACAGAACCCATCGTATGGGGAGACTATGCCTCAGAAAAAGGAATATTAACGGGAGTGAATAGTGGCTTAATGCTTCATTCCGTGCCGCGAATACCCGCAAATATTAAATCTAAAATTTCAGTTACAAAAGAAGGTAACCGTTTTTTGGGATTACATGGCGGGTTTAATACAAGGCCGGGCGTACAATACGTTCCGCATGGCAGGCGAATATATGGCCCGTATACCTTGCGTGGTTTTGGAAATGTGCCTGAACCCACTGATACTTCCAATAATATCGGGAAAGGTTATTTCTGGTGCACTGTTCCGGAAGGTAAAAAAAATTCTGCCACTTTGATTTGGAACCAGGCAGATGAACCTCTTGTAGTGAAGATAAAAGTGAATGAACAAAAGGAAGTAACAAAAGAAATTAAAGCCGGAGAAACAACTTTTGTTGATTGCCCGGTAAACGGAACAATTGTAAAAATGCATTTTACCGGCGACAGGAGATTGGTGTTGCTGCAAACGGTATTTAAGTAAAATGGTTTGTTACCCCGGAGTGTGTGATCAGTTGATTTGTGAAGCATTTATAAAAAAATAAAAAACGGTTAAATGAATATAAAAAATGTATTCTTATTACTTTCTTTTTTGGTTAATACCGAATGTTTTGCCCAAAAACAAGGAGATCGTAAGATCATCATTATCACTTTTGACGGCTTAAGATGGAAGGATGTATTCAGAGGCGCAGATTCTGTAAGGTTTTTTCCTAAGTTGGTAGGTTTGAAAGATTCGGCATTGCGTGTAAAGAAAATGTGGGCAGATAACCGGGAAGAAAAAAGAAAAAGAATGATGCCTTTTTTTTGGGAAAGTATTGCTACTAAGGGACAGATCTATGGCAATCGTGATCTCGGAAGTTTGGTGAATGTAAAAAACCGTTATTGGTTTTCGTACCCAGGCTATAATGAAATCTTTACGGGGTACGCGGACACCCTTATTAATTCAAATGACTTTCGTGCTAATCCAAATACGACCATCCAGGAGTTCGTTAACAAGCAACCGGGTTATAAAAATTCAGTTGCAGCTTTTGCTTCATGGGCAGCATTCAACCGTATCTTAAATAAAGAGCGCTGCGGTTTTCCGGTTAATGCCGGTTATGAGGCAGTGAATGATAAAAAGCCGAATAAAGCTCAGCAGGCATTAAGCGAAGTTCAGTTTTTATTGCCAAAAGTTTTTGGCAGAAACGAACGCCCGGATGCTATTACTTATTTCCTGGCTAAAGAATATCTGAAAGAATATCATCCCAAGGTTCTGCAGATTAGTTTTATTGAAACAGATGCTTACGGGCACAGGGATAGCTATGAAAATTACCTGGAGTCTGCAAATAATAATGATAAGATGATTAAAGACCTGTGGGATCATATTCAGGCGGACCCTTTTTATAAAGACCAAACCGTTTTATTTCTTACTACAGATCA
>JBKJPO010000466.1:0-2825 GCA_046595095.1 Chitinophagaceae bacterium | reverse complement strand
GATAGATTATACCGTAACCATGGGAAACATTTTACTGAAGTTACCTCGCAGGCCGGTATTTACTCTAGCGGCCTGGGCTACGGTCTGGGGATCGGGATCGCAGATTTTAATAATGATGGATGGGATGATATTTACGTAGGCAATGATTTTCATGAAAATGATTATTACTATCTCAATAATGGCAACGGAACATTTACTGAAAGCGGTGCTTCTGCATTTGCACATTACAGCAGGTTTAGCATGGGCAATGATATCGCAGATTATAATAATGATGGCTTGCTTGATGTGATTACCGTTGATATGTTACCTGGTGATGAGCAAGTATTAAAACGTTATGGTGGTGATGAAGCACTGGATATTTATCAATACAAGATTACAGGAAACGGGTTTCAAAACCAATATTCACGCAACTGCCTGCAGGAGAATGTTGCCAATGGAAAACGGTTTAGTGACGTTGGATTACAAAACGGAGTTGCATCGACGGATTGGAGCTGGAGCCCTTTGTTTGCTGACTTTGATAATGATGGTATTAAAGATTTATTTATTAGCAATGGTATTCAAAAAAGAATGCTGGACCTGGATTACATAAAATTTGTTTCTTCACCGGGAGTACAGCGTGAACTCAACATGTCGAAAAAACATGACGGGGAGTTATTGAAAAAAATACCGGATGGTAAATGGCACGACTATTATTACCGTGGCACCCATTCAGGAAAATTTGAAGACAGATCGGAATTATCTGGTTTCGATAAACCAGGATTATCTAATGGTGCTGCCTATGCAGATTTAGATAATGACGGGGATCTTGATCTCGTCATAAACCGGGTGAACGAAGAAGCCGGTATCTTTCTAAATAATTCAGAAGGGAAAAATTATTTGCAGTTAACATTGAAAGGTGGTAATGCCAATAAATTTGGCGTTGGAGTTAAAGCGTATGTTTTTACAAGGAATGGTATGCAAATGCAGGAGCTAAGGCTCACAAGAGGATTCCAATCTTCAGTCGCTCCTATTTTGCACTTTGGCCTGGATAGTATGCTAACAGTGGATAGTTTGATCATTGTCTGGCCAGGAAATTATTCACAAACACGCTATCAGATCAAAGCGAATCAAAAATTGGAATTAAAACAAGTGGATGCAAAAGATAGCTTTTATTATAGCAGGCTATTTAAATTATCACCTCCATTGTTGCAAGACGTAACTGTACAAGCAGGTGTGGACTGGGCCCATAAAGAGAATACTTTTTTTGATTTCAATCGGCAATATCTAATCCCACACATGCTTTCTACAGAAGGCCCTAAAGTAGCAGTTGGCGATGTTAACGCAGATGGCCTGGATGACCTCTTTATTTGCGGAGCAAAACATCAGGCCGGTGCTATGTTCATTCAAACGGCTGCGGGAAAATTTGAACAAATTAATAAACCTGTTTTTGCAATAGATTCATCAAGCGAAGGCGTAGATGCTGTTTTTGTTGATACCGATAATGATAAGGATTTGGATTTATATGTAGTTAGTGGCGGCAACGAATATAACAATGGAGATACATCCTTATTGGACAAGCTGTATTTGAATAATGGCAAAGGAGAATTTACGAATGCAGTCAATGCATTGCCCCGTATTGCGGAAAATAAAAGTTGCGTGCAGGTAGCGGATATTAATAATGATGGATTTCCCGATCTGTTCATAGGAGGAAGGAGCGACGCTCGTTTCTATGGACTCATTCCTAAATCATACATATTCATCAATGATGGTAACGGAATTTTTACAGATGCTTCCTCTCAATGGTTAGGTCCTTTACAACGATTGGGGATGACAACCAGTGCAGTTTTTAATGACTTTAATGAAGATGGAAAAATGGATCTGGTAATTGTTGGTGATTGGATGCCGGTTACCTTTCTAGCAAACGATGGCAAAAAATTTGATAATGTTACTTTAATTGCTGCCCCGGATAAAATGAATGGCTGGTGGTACTTTGTTGATGTTGCGGATGTCAATGATGATGGTAAACTCGATTATGTTTTGGGAAATTATGGAACTAACAGCAAGTTGAGGGCTTCAACTCAATTTCCTTTGCGAATGTATCTTGGCGATTTTGATGCAAATGGTAATCCTGACCAGTTATTATGTGTGAATAAAAATGGAAATTATTATACCTTCCTTGGGAAGGAAGAATTGGAAAAACAACTTCCTTTTATCAGGAAGAAATATTTAGCATATGGGAGTGTTGCCGGAGAAACAGTGGATAAAATTTTTGATAAAAAAATATTGAACAGTGCTAAATTATTTGATGCGTATAATTTGCAATCCGGGGTATTGTTAAATAATGGAAAGAATAAATTTACCTGGAGAGCATTTCCTTCTGAAGCACAAACCGCCCCGGTGTTTTCTATATTACAGGTTGATATCCATAATGATGGCAGGAAATCATTATTAGGAGGCGGGAATTTTTATGGTGTCCTTCCTTACGAAGGACAATATGATGCATCTAATTTATGGCTTCTTCAATCCAAGAATAATGACTGGCAAAGATTACCAGCCAGTAGTTCAAATATTAATTTGCCTGGGGAGGTACGCGACATAAAATTTGCCAGATCGATAAATGGTTCAGGTTATATAGTAGTCGCCCGAAATAACGGCTCAATACGTATCTATAAATCATATTAATTTTTGAAGCCCGGCAACATATTTTATAATCCTATTTAATTATCATTGCCCTTGAATGAAGTCGTGGAATATATAATTCAGAGCATATTTAATATGCGGAAATTAAGTGGGGAAAGCCTTGATACAAAATAAAACACAGTTATTCTAGTAAACAGGGTAACAAA
>JBKJPO010000444.1:0-5581 GCA_046595095.1 Chitinophagaceae bacterium | reverse complement strand
GATGAAATGTTGAACATGGGTTTCCGTGATGATATTGATTTTGTATTGAAAAATACAATCAATCGTGAGAGCACCTGGCTGTTCAGCGCCACTATGCCCCCGGAAGTAAAAGCTATTTCGAGGAACTACATGAAAGATCCCCAGGAGATAACCGTAGGTAAAAAGAACACAGCCAATGTAAATATCGATCACCAGTATTTTACCATAGCAGCTCATCATCGTTATGAGGCATTAAAACGCCTGATCGATTTTAACCCGGGTATGTATGGAATTATTTTCACCCGCACAAAGGCAGATGCACAGGAGATTACAGAAAGACTTGCAAAAGCAAATTACGATATTGAAGCGCTTCATGGCGATCTTACACAACAACAACGCGACAAGGTAATGGGCCGCTTTCGTAGCAAGAGCCTGCAATTGTTGATTGCAACAGACGTAGCAGCAAGAGGTATTGATGTGGAGGGTATTACACATGTAATTAACTACGAACTTCCTGATGACATGGAAGTGTACACGCACCGCGCAGGACGTACGGCTCGTGCAGGCAAGAGCGGAATCTGTATTTCGATCTGCCATTCAAGAGAAACATACAAGATCCGCACATTGGAACGGATGGTAAATGCCCAATTTCATAAACTTGATATACCAACTGGTAAAGACGTTTGCCGCAAACAGTTTTTCCACTTTATGGATAAATTGATCAAGGCTGATACTTCACATGGCGAATATGAAACTTACCTGAAAGACCTGGAAGAAAAATTCAAGGACATCAGCAAAGAAGATGTTTTAAAACGTGTAGCTGCCCTTGAATTCAATCATTTCCTGAAATATTATGATAATGCCGAGGACCTTAATACGCGTACGGATACACGCGATCGCCGTGTGGTAGATTTTGGTGCCAGGGGGGATGGCGGAAGACTCAGAGAACGTACAACATATACACGTGATAATGGCTTTGCCCGACTTTTTATTAATCTTGGAACGAAAGATGGTTTTTACAAAGCGAGCTTCCTTCAATTTATCCTTGATGAAAGCAATTTAAAAAAAGAAGTTCTTGGAAAAATTGATCTGCGGGAAATGAATGCCTGGGTTGAAATAGATAAAAGCTCTGCAGGAAAAATGATCAAGAGTATGGATGGTAAAGAATTTAATGGTAGACTGGTGAGGATGAACGAGGCTGATGGTGGATTTAAGAAACCAGTTGATGAAGGAGGGAGGAAGAGGATTGCGAGAAAGTATTAAATAATTCTCGTTCCTTGTTTCTTGTTAGATCCCATACTTATAAATCTTTTGACAAAAAACAAGAACTAAGAACCAGGAATGGGAGAATACCTAAAAACCAAGAACGAAAAACAAGAAACAAGAAACGAGAAACATAATCAAACTAGCTCAATCAGGGTTATCTCAGGCAATATCCCTACCCTTCCGGGATACCCGATAAATCCAAATCCGCGGTTTACATATAATTTTTGGTTGCCATTTTCGTAAAGCCCGGCCCATTCTTTATAAACATATTGCACCGGGCTCCACTTCAAACCCGGGATCTCAATTCCGAATTGCATACCATGCGTGTGACCGCTAAGCATAAGATCAACATCAGTATAATCTCTTCGCACCTGTGCTTCCCAATGACTAGGATCGTGGCTCATGAGGATTTTGAATGGATACTTATCAGTTCCTGCATAAGCTTTTGCCATGTCGCCATGTTTAGGGAATCGGGCTTTATTGCTCCAGTTCTCTATGCCGAGTAATGCGATCTTTTCACCTGCTCTCTCCAGTTCCACGTGTTCATTTATTAGCAATCGCCAGCCAAGTGAAGCATGTACTAACTTTAAGTTTTCAAGGTTTTGTAATTTGGAAACACCATTTATGGGCCATGAAACATAGTCGCCATAATCATGATTTCCTAAAATACTAAAAACGCCCAATGGTGCAGTCAGCCGGCTAAACACATCCATGTAATCCTGCATTTCGGTGGCACGATCATTTACAAGATCGCCGGTGAAAAGGATAAGATCAGGTTTTTCAGCCATTATTTTTGTGACTCCATTTTCTACTGCTTTTTTATCAGTAAAACTCCCGCAATGAATATCACTGATATGAATAATCCTAAGACCTTTGAATGCCGCCGGCAAATTTGCAAATGCCAGGCTCTGTCTTTTTACCTGGTATTTATATTTATTAGAGAACCCATATAAAAGGCTTCCGAATAATGTTCCTCCCGCAGCAAGCCCAAGCCAGCTCAGAAATACAGACCTGCTGATTCCTTCTCCACTTTCTTCGCCCTCTGTATTATTGAAAAATAATTTTCCGGCGATCCATTGAATCCCTCTACGTACATCATCGATGAGGAAAAATAATAATGCCAGCAATTTTGCAAGGAACAGGCCAATAAGTGTTGCGAATAAATAGGTCCGGACTTTCTTCGGCAGAAAATCAGGAGATGTAAATACAAAAAGTAAAAAGCAACCAATGGCAAGTATGGCAAGACCCCAGTATGAATAGTGAACGATTGTCCTTGATTTAGCAGAAGAATTCTGGGTAATAACTTTTATTGCCTGGAAGACATACAAGTCCAATAGAAACATGACTAAAACGAAAATGAAAGCGCCAAGTGGAGTTCGCATAAGATTCAGATAATATTTTGGATAAACATTTCAACGCAAAGTTGAGCAATTAAAATGAAATGAACTCAACCAGTTGTAAGTCGATTGCAAGGAGTGTTTCAACATCATTTATTTTTCCGGAACTATCGGTAAGCTTATCAATAACTGAAATTGGTAATTTATTAGGATGCACAATGCATTTCATATAATTCAGTACACCGGTCAGGTGATCCATACCCCTCAGGTTTCCGGCCCGGCCGGAAGATACTCCAGTCAACAATACTTTTTTCCCATTCCAAACATTCCTGGTATCGCTAATATCAATCATTGACTTCAATACCCCCGGATAACTGCCATTGTATTCAGGTGAGATGATAATAAATTTTTCCGCAGGTATGAGCAGTTTAGTTTGTGCAAGCAGGAATTCCGGGGTTCGTTCTATGGTTTTATACTGGTGTAGTGAAAAAAGATTGGCGTTGATCCCTTTTTCTGATAATAATTCCAGGTAAAGTTCGGAGACCTTGAATGTATGGCTATCCTGCCTACCCGTGCCTGAGATTATTGTATAGTTCATGAAATTATTTCGGCTTAGGCTATTTTAAGTTTAATGTTTTAGAAGTAAAATTCTCTTCTATTGCAATTTATCTTCCAATTATACACATATAAATTTTCTCCGCACCATTTAAAGATATTTGTATGCGAAATCAATTATTATGAAACTGACTTATTATGGCCACGCGGCTTTTGAAATTGAAGTTGGTGGAAAAAAGCTGCTATTTGATCCTTTTATTACCGGCAATGAGCTGGCTAAAGATATAGACATCAGTAGGCTCAACCCGGATTATATATTGGTTTCGCATGCGCATAATGATCATGTTGGTGATACAGAATTAATCGCGAAGCGAACAGGCGCGATGGTGATTGCTCATTATGAAGTATGTAACAGGTTAGAAAAAGATGGCATTAAAAACACGCACGCACTGGGTATTGGAGGAAAATTCAGCTTCGATTTCGGAACCGTAAAAGCAGTAGTCGCTCATCATTCCAGCAGCTTTTCTGATGGGTCATATGGGGGTAATCCCAATGGATTTGTTGTACTTAATAATGAAAAAAGCTTTTATTACAGTGGTGATACCGGTCTTACACTCGATATGCACCTGATACCCCAATTTGCGGTGTGCCAGTTCTGCATACTTCCGATTGGTGATAATTATACAATGGGCCCTGAAGATGCAGTACGGGCTGCACATATGATAAATTGCCAGACAGTTGTTGGGGTTCATTACGATACTTTCGAATATATCAGGCTTGATAAAGAGAAGGCTAAAGACTTGTTTGGCAAGAATGGTTTAGATTTGAGACTTCCGGGGATTGGTGAAATGATAGAAATCTAGGTAAGTTTTATGAACCAATTTTTAAATTAAAATTATACTTAAAATAAAAACTGTTTGGGAAAAATAATAGGCATAGCAAATCAGAAAGGAGGCGTAGGTAAAACCACTACTGCCATAAATCTTGCAGCGAGCCTTGCTGTACTCGAATTCAAAACATTACTGGTAGATGCAGATCCGCAGGCAAACTCAACCACGGGGGTGGGTTTCGATCTTCATAATATTACGGTTGGCCTATATGATTGTATGGTAAATGAAACACCGGCAAGGGATGTGATCCTGAAGTCGGAGATCCCTTATCTTGATGTGATACCATCGCATATTGATCTTGTAGGTGCTGAAATTGAAATGATACAATATCCCAACAGGGAAAGTGTATTGAAAAAAATTCTTGCGCCTATCCGTGATGACTATGATTTCATAGTGATTGATTGTTCACCATCACTTGGACTGATTACGGTAAATGCACTCACGGCCGCTGATAGTGTTGTAGTTCCTGTGCAGGCTGAATTTTTTGCACTTGAAGGGTTGGGAAAATTATTGAACACAATTAAAATTGTGCAAAATCGATTGAATCCTGAATTACAAATTGAAGGATTATTGATGACCATGTATGATGGCCGTCTTCGTTTATGCAACCAGGTTGTGAGTGAAGTGAGAAAGCATTTTGAAGAACTGGTTTTTACCAGTATCATTCACCGTAACACGAGGCTTAGCGAAGCCCCGAGTTTTGGAAAGCCCGCCATTCTTTATGATGCAGAGAGTAAGGGAGCAATAAATTACCTGAACCTTGCAAAAGAGATTTTACAGAAAAATAATTTGACTAAGATAAAAGAAGAAGATCGCGTGTTGCAATAATCAGCGAAAATTATTTCTCATCTTCCGGATTCAATTTTAAATTCCTCATGAGTAATCCAAATAAAAAAGACGCGCTTGGAAAAGGCATCCGCACCCTGCTGCAAAATATAGACGCAGATCTGAAGACTACAGCCGGTACGCTTAGACCTGAATTAAGTGAAAAAGCAGTGAGTTCGCGGATTCCACTCGACCAGATCGAGGTAAATCCAAAGCAGCCACGTAAGGATTTTGATGAATCCGCATTAAGTGAACTTGCTGCTTCAATCAAGATGCACGACATAATTCAGCCGTTAACGGTCTCAAGGATGGCGAATGGCAAATTCAGACTAATAACAGGTGAGCGAAGGTTTCGTGCCAGTAAGATCGCAGGTCTCAAAGATGTCCCGGTATTTGTTCGGGACGTGAAAGAATCTCAATTGCTGGAGCTTGCCTTGCTCGAAAACCTTCAGCGTGAGGATCTGAATGCCATGGAGATCGCAATAAGTTATAAACGACTGATGGACGACCTGGACTATACCCAGGAGCAGGTTGCAGAAAGGATGGGAAAAGAGAGAAGCACGGTAACAAATTATATCAGGCTGCTGAAATTACCACCGGATATCCAGGTGGCAGTTCGAAACGGTATTATCAGTATGGGACATGCCCGTGCCTTAATTAATGTTGACGTAATTGATAAGCAGTTATACATTTTCAACGAGATCAAATCAAAAGAACTTTCAGTCAGAC
>JBKJPO010000121.1:0-5925 GCA_046595095.1 Chitinophagaceae bacterium | reverse complement strand
TCCTCGCCATCACATCACGCAAGGCCGTATAACTCTCCCTTCCTTCATGGTTGATGATGTAGCTTTTCGAAAGATTTCTAACTTCTATAATGGAGGACATAAATTAAATATTATCTGCAAAAGCTGTTTCCATCTTAATCCAGCTTTTCTTTATCAACATTCCAAAAAGATGTTTTGATAAATCGGGGTGAGCTTGAATGCACAAGTTTATGGAAAACGTTCAAATTTTCCTTCCGGATTATTAACCATTGAAACAATCCTCGAACGGATTTTATCCCAGGTGGATGGTTCGTGCTGGTAAAGAATATCAACATCAAAGTTGATATCGTCAAAATAACACAATGAAATACCATCCCATCATATCCATCACCAAATCATAGTTCAGTCCTATGATGAGAAAGGATGTTTAGTAAAAGGCAAGGCAACAAAAGGATGATAATCACCTTTCATCCCAATGGCGGTTTGAGTTCGTATTTCATGTACAATCTCAATTGCTGTTTTAGCTTCTATCAAACCAAATCCCTCGCCGGCTAAAATATTTTTATAACTTTCTGTATGCAAATCAGAAAACCCATCACTGAATTCAAAGGCTTTGCCATCAATTGAAAGAGAACGAAAGGTGCGCTTACCGCTTGTTCTCACTTCTGGCGGAATTGTGTTATAATCAATACTCAGAAACCACCTGACTCTTGCCTTTTCAAACTCCAAATATCCTGCTGCCCGATCGTGTTCGTGAACATGAACAATGTTATTTTTTAGTGTTCCGAAAATCCATGCAAGCATATCATAAAAGTGTACCCCGATATTGGTTGCGATTCCCCCGGATTTTGGAATATCACCTTTCCAGCTTGTATAATACCAATTGCCCCGAGAAGTGATATAAGTA
The DNA here is from genome assembly GCA_046595095.1 of Chitinophagaceae bacterium. Lineage (GTDB taxonomy): Bacteria > Bacteroidota > Bacteroidia > Chitinophagales > Chitinophagaceae > Ginsengibacter. The sequence goes on along the minus strand of JBKJPO010000121.1, from coordinate 5,039 downwards.
AGGTCTACATCATAAACCTTTTGTGGCTCACCATCGGCTATCATTTTTTTTAGTTCAATAATTGCCGGGTGCAGGCGCAACTGGAGGACATTAAAAACCTTTTTACCCGTTTGCTTTTCTACATCTGCCAAAGAATCAATGTTCCAGGGATTTAATACTATTGGTTTTTCACAAATAACATCAGCATTATTTCTAAGGCCAAACCTTATGTGTGCATCATGCAAATAGTTTGGTGAACAAATAGAAACAAAATCTACCGGCGTATTTTTTAAACGGAGTTTTTCTATATGCCGGTCAAAGCGTTCAAATTCAGTAAAGAAATCTGCCTCGGGGAAAAAGCTGTCCAATACGCCTACACTGTCAAATTTATCAAGTGCACAGATAATGTCATTACCTGTTTCCTTTATCGCTTTCATATGGCGCGGAGCGATAAAACCTGCTGCGCCGATGAGGGCAAATTTTTTCCTTGAGTCTAGCACGGAGTAATTCATTTATTTAATGGGGTCATGCATAGTGTGATGTGTTAGATCGGAATTCGTTCGCTTCACGAGAAAGAGAGCAGTTCGCGAGACGAACGGATATCTTTCTCACAAAGCAAACGAATCTTGCTTCCGAATTATTTTTTATACCATTTCAAAGTTTCTTCCAACCCTTTTTTTATTGTAACCTGCGGTTGATACTTTAGGTCATGCCTGGTTTTTTCTATATTGATAACGCGCTTCCGAATGTTATCAATATCACGCCTGTCAATATTTGTTACGATCGATTTACTGTCGGTCAATTCTATAATTAGCTCGGCAAGTTTATTGATAGAAATTTCAACACCTGTACCAACATTATATTCATTGCCAATAGCTCTCTCATAAATTGCTGCTGCTATTGTAGCACTTATGGCATCCGTAATAAAAGTAAAATCACGGGTTTGTTCGCCATCGCCATGTATTTTAATTTCAATATTTTTTTCGGCAGATTCAAAAAATTTACCAATAACCCCGCAGTAAGGATTGGAGGGAGATTGATTGTACCCATAAATGTTAGAATATCTTACAATCGAAATGGGTATGCTAAACACTTCATAATAAACTTTTGCATAGATTTCTGCAGAAAATTTACTGGCAGAATAAAAATTCAGAAAGTTTTTTTTATCATCTTCGGAAATGGGTAAGGATGTAGGATTGCCATAAATTGATGAAGTAGATGTATAAACGATTCTTTCCACATTATATCTCTTGCAGGCATCAAAAACATTAAAGCTGCCAATCACATTTACAGATAAATCCTCCCTGGGATTCATATTGGAAAGAATAATATTTCTTGCGGCAAGATGAAATACTATTTGCTTGCCTTCAACAGTATTATTTACTAACTCAACATCTTCTACTGTTCCTTGCACAAACTCGTAATCTACCCCGGAAAGATGATCAAGGTTCCCGGTAAATAAGTCGTCCAGTACGGTCACCTTGCAGTTATGTACATTCACCAGGGTCTTCACTAAATTTGAACCTACAAAACCAGCACCCCCCGTAACTAAAACTTGTTTATTATTTATATTATACATACTATTTCTTAAACGGATTCATTTAAAATAGATTCCAGATTTTTCCTGTACTTATCATAACTGAATTTATCATTCAGCATATCACGACCAGGGTTAAGCGAATTTCCCGGATCAAGATTATGTGCGATGGCTTTGGAAAGTTCCTTAACATCGTGCGGATCTACTAATGTTCCAAAGCTGCCATTGTTTAACGCATCCACCGATCCATCCTTATTCCCTGCAATTACCGGCTTCCCATAATACATCGCTTCAATAAATACGATTCCGAACCCTTCATTTGTGCTGGGCATCACGTACAGATCGGTAAGATTAAAATGATCAGCCAGTTCATCGTCTTCTACAAAGCCGGTAAACACGACGCTATCTTCCAGGTTAAGCTCGCGAACCAGGCTATCAATCCATGTTTTTTCTTCCTTGTCATAACTCCCAATAATCATGTAGCGAAGATTGGGCATATTAAGCTCCTTCATTGCCATCAGCACTTTATCATAACCCTTGTACCGTTCTTCAGACGACATGCGGCAAAGCGTCATCAATATGGAATGTTGTTTAGTAAATCCATACCTTGATAATAATTCTTCACTTTTTCCTTTGGTACGGGGTTGTTGAAGAAATGGATCCAGGCAATTATTTAAAACGCGGAACCTGGAAGCCTCAAGTTTATTCATGCCAGACATGGTGTCCATGGTGTAGCGGCTTACCGGTAAAATAAGATCGCAATGCTGCAGCATTTTCTTTTTCAACCCCCGAAATTTTTTCCAGACTTCAATGCCATGTGCAAGTAATACAAGCTTTGTGGATGGGCTAAAACTCTTTATAAGATAGCCAACAGCGAGCAAGTTGATATGGCTCATGATCACTAATTTCTTCTTCCTTCCGGCTGCAACACTGCTGGTCACAAATTGAACTTTACTTGCATTAAAAGCTTTGAAATGGTTTAATGGAAAGTATTTTTCATTTGCATCGTCCTGTTTATCGTGCATGGAATAGATGTCCACATCTGCGTATAATTCATTCAATGCTTTTCCGGCGATACGGCTTACTTTTTCGATTCCACCGGTTGCAGAAAAAACTTTTAATGTGAGGAATAAAGTCCCGCTAAGCATAGATCATTTTTCTTCTCATTATGCTTTTAGGGAATTGCTCAAAAAAAATTCCAGGATTTTGTAGCATTGCTATAATTCTCGAACGGATTATATTCCAGGTTATTGGCTTGCGCTGGTAATGGAATTCCGTCTACTGTCTCTTTGAGTTGCATCTGATAAACTTCTAACCTAACCATTGACTAAAGCCTGAATAAGATTAATTATCTTTCTCCAATAACATTACGGTTAGCAGTTGTGACCAATGTAAATTACCATTCTTAAATTTTTCATAAATAATTTTTACCACTCCATTGTGGGTAATCAGTTTATCCTTTACATATTGATCTTTTCCCGGTCAAGCTGCCGAAGGAAAGAATCAGCCCATCTTAGTCTTGCTTACCATAACCTGGATATTTGAGTTAGTCATTTTAATTAAGGCTTCTCAAATAGATACTATGCTCTTTGAGTAGTTTTTCTTTTATTTCTTGCCAGGAAATTTTGCTAAACATAACGGGTTCCTGCTGTTCCTCTGCATCTTCAAAAAATGTTAAACTTTTAAGCACCAAAAAGTCTGAGCCATCCGGATATTTTTTATTATACATCTCCATCATTTCTTTTAAGCTGAATTTCTTTAAAAGAAAATAAATATCAATAAAATCTTTTTTTGAACCTCTTCCCGTTATTGCTGCAAGTTTCATCGCTGCAATATCTTTTACGTCAGCAAGCCTTAGTCCATCTTCAACTATAATTTCATTAATCCATGGATAATGATAATTTACAAAATCAACTTTTATTCCATCGATGGAAAAAATATTAATCTTGGGTGTTTTTTTCAGGATTATAACTTTTTGAAATCTGGCTAATTCTTCGGATAATGAAAGATCATCTATCTGCACTGATCCAAATAAATCCAGATCAATAGATTTTCTATGTCCCAATTGCAACGCCAGTGAGGTTCCTCCACGAGGCGCAGGTTATTAAAAGCAGCAATTCTCAGCAACTTTTTCAGAAGTTCCAGTGTTGGGGCATCAATTGTTTTGTAGAATAACATTTAAAAGATTCTTTATTAATACCGGATATGGCGGCAATGAAGGATAAAGCCATTGGATCTAATTGCCTAAAAGTTGTTGCAGTTTCGGCTATTACTTTTATCCCGTATAAGTGGGATATGATGAGCCAGTCTGAAAGCAACCCATATTCTAACACCTGTTGGATAACCTGGGCTTTATTAGAATTAAAATCCAGCCTCTCTTTGTCTACATCCCAAAAAAGATGTGGTGAAAAATCAGTTATCGTGTATTGTGATGCTTTCATTTTAGTTAAATCGGGAGAGTCTTTTTAGGATTTGTTCGCTTCGCAAACTTCAAGTTTTTCACGCAGAGTTCGCTGAGGAGCAGAGTAGGCAGATATAAGAGCCGTTCGCTTCGCGAACTATTTATTTTAAAATTGATCTCAGAAAACTATTTGCGCCACATCCTCCTAAATTAATAACTACTAAGCTAAACAATAGACTAAAGACCACAGAGAGTTAATTCTCCAACAACATTACGGTTAGAAGTTGGGACCAATGCAAATTACCACCTTTGAATTTTTCATAAATATTTTTCGAAGGGCCGTCCCGTGACAGCAACGTATCTTTTACATATTGATCATTTGCAAGCCACTCGGCAAAAGGAAATGAAAAGCCCATCTTGGGCCGGTTATAAATATCCTGTGGTAATTTATCTGCAAAAGCATCAATCAATAATTGCTTCTTAAATTTACCCGCATATTTTACTTCAGAATTGATCTTAACAGCATTGTGCACGAAATCTTTATCAAGAAAAGGCACCCTGATCTCCAGGCCATGTACCATGCTCATCACATCGGAGTCGCGTAGTAATTGATTTTGCATATACATGTTGAGTTCCACCCAACTGGCTTTATTCTTTGAACTCAGGTGATTGATATCCTGTAATTCAGGTTCAGCTTTTAATATCTGCCAAACCTCATCCACGCTACAGCCAAGGTAAGCAGCAATTTCAGGAGGTATTGATTGTCCGCGAAGAAAAAGAAACAAACCTTTTGGGCCATCGAGTGTGAGGTAAGGCAAGCGATGAAATTTTTTATTCGCAAAAACACCTGCGGCTTTTAAAAGACTTCCCGGAACTTTTCTTAATTTAATAGCCATCGCCATCCGCTCAAAACTTGGATAGCCACCAAATAATTCATCTCCACCAATCCCCGAAAGCACGGCTTTGAGCCCGGTTTCGCGCGCATATTTACTGATAAACCAGGTGTTTATGCCATCAGAACTCGGAAGATCCATGTCGCTGATGATTCGAGGGAATTCTTTGTGAAATTCTTCTTCTTCCAGCAGCAACTGGTGATGCTTTGCATCCGGCATCCTGGCTTTT
>JBKJPO010000356.1:0-15148 GCA_046595095.1 Chitinophagaceae bacterium | reverse complement strand
ATTCTTGAAGACAGGTTTAAAAAGTTTAAGAGGGGTAAGAGGGGTAAGAGGTTCAAGAGGTTCAAGAGGTTTAAGAGGTTCAAGAGGTTTAAGAGGATTAAATTGGTAGAGAGCTTTTAGCTGAATACTTGTGCCAACATTCACAGTAACGTCATAAACGCATTAAACGCCTTAAACTCTTGAACCTTTTGAACCTCTTAAACCTCTTAAACTTTTTAAACGCCTTAAACGTTATAAACCTAACCCATGCCCGATCTACAAAAAGAATCATTTCTAAAAAATGATTTTATCCCCTTATTAAAAAAACTGGAATCTAATGACCAGGGAAGTTGGGGTGTGCTCCATGCACAACAAATGGTTGAACATTTTATAGACGCCGTCAAAAATGCCAGTGGCAAACTAATTCTTCCGGGTTTATATGAAGGAGAAAGGCTTGAGAAGATGCGACAGTTTTTGATGAGCGATCAACCTTTTAGAGAAAATACCAGCAACCCAATGATGGATGAGGCAGGAGCTCCATTGCGGAAGCCTGATATGGAATCAGCTATTACTAAGTTGCAGGAAGAACTTGATTATTTCTTCAAAGCATTTAAGGAGAACCCTTCGCTAATAACAGCCAACGCATTCTTCGGTGATCTTGATTATGCTGGTAATATCCAGCTCTTATACAAACATGCCATGCATCATCTGAGGCAATTCGGGCTTGTAGCGTGAGTGGGGCAGTAAGAAGTAGCAGTGGGCAGTGGCAGTGGGCAGTGGCAGTTGACAGCATTTAATCAATAGCTTGCCGCCGGTTACTCACTGACTACTGCAATTGCAACCGCCCACTGCAACTGCCCACTGCAACTGCCCACTGCCACTCATACTGCTACACCCTATTTCTCCTCCAACCTTAATAACTTTACAAAAATTCTACCATAGATGAAATTAGGAAACTATGTAACAGGTAACTGGATTGAAGGCGATGGTGAAGGCCAGGCATTGTACAATGCCGTTAATGGTGAATTCATAGCAAATGCAACGACACAAGGGCTTGACTTTGCAGCGATTCTTGATCATGGGAGAAAAAAAGGGAGTGCTGCGTTAAGAAAAATGACATTTCATGAACGCGGCCGCATGCTTCGCGCGCTGGCCTTACACTTGATGGAACAAAAGGAAAAATTTTATACGGTAAGTTATAAAACCGGCGCCACCAAAGCTGATAGCTGGGTGGATATTGAGGGTGGAATTGGGAACCTTTTTTCGAATGCATCATTACGCAGAAAGCTGCCTGATGAAACTTTTACGCTTGATGGTGACACTATTGGATTGAGTAACGGCGGAACTTTTATGTGGCACCATATCCTTGTACCCAAAGAAGGTATTGCAATACATATTAACGCATTTAATTTCCCGGTCTGGGGCATGCTTGAAAAAATTGCAGTCAACTTACTGGCTGGCGTAGCCGCAGTTGTGAAACCCGCTTCTGTTACATGTTATCTTACTGAAGCCGTGGTTCGTGAAATCATCGCTTCAAAAATTTTACCCGAAGGTTCATTGCAACTTTTATGCGGCGGTGTGGGTGATATGCTGGATCATGTAACATCCCAGGATGTGATCACTTTTACCGGCTCGGCTTCAACGGGGCTGAAATTAAAATCACATCCACAAATCTTAACAGAGAATGTGCCATTCAACCTTGAGGCAGATTCTTTGAATTGCATTGTTTTAGGTGAAGATGTAAATCCCCGGCAGCCCGAATGGGATCTTTTTATAAAAGAAGTGAGAAAAGAAATAACAAGTAAGGCTGGACAAAAATGTACTGCCATCAGGAGAATATTTGTTCCTGAAAATAAAATGGAAGAGGCGATCCGGGAACTTGGCAAATCTCTAGCCCAGACTACGATTGGAAATCCCTTGAATGAGAAAGTAAGGATGGGCTCGCTTGCCGGCCAATCCCAACGTGAAGAAGTGAAGAGCCAGGTGCAAAAATTATTAGCTGTTTCACAAATAGTTTATGGCAGCCTGGATAGTGTGGAAGTGATTGATGCAGATGCGAAAAAAGGTGCGTTCATGAGCCCATTGCTGTTGGTGAATGATGATCCTTTCCACGCTGAACCCATCCATAATGTTGAAGCATTTGGTCCTGTAAGTACCATCATGCCATACACGGGACTTGAGGAGGCAATTGAACTTTCAAAAAAAGGCAGGGGCTCTCTCTGTTGTTCAATCGTTACCGCTTCTGGTTCAATTGCAAAAGATTTTGTGATCAATGCTGCTACCCATCATGGCCGTATCCTGGTGTTGAGTGCTGATTGCGCTAAAGAAAATACCGGTCATGGTTCTCCGTTACCCTTACTTGTTCATGGAGGGCCGGGAAGGGCTGGCGGAGGAGAAGAAATGGGTGGCTTAAGAGGAATTAAACATTATCTCCAACGCACCGCCATCCAGGGTTCGCCAACTATGATAACCGCCATTACCAATGTATACCAGCCTGGTGGTATGCAAACCGAAGATGTGCAACATCCCTTTCAAAAATATTTCGAAGATCTTTCGATTGGTGAAACATTGATCACAAGAAAAAGAACCGTTACCGAAGCAGACATTGTGAATTTTGCTAACATCAGCTGGGATCATTTTTATGCGCACGTTGATCATACTTCGCTCGAAGGAACCACGTTCGAAAAACCGGTAGCTCATGGTTATTTTATTTTGAGTGCTGCGGCTGGCTTGTTTGTTGATGGAAAAAAAGGACCGGTGTTGCTGAATTATGGTGTGGAAGAATGTCGATTTACAAAACCGGTTTATGCTGGCAGTACCATAGGAGTTAGGCTAACAGTGAAAGAAAAAATAAAACAGGAGCAGAAAGGTAACACAGATATTCCCAAGGGTATTGTAAAGTGGTATGTGGATGTGTATGATGAGTTGAATGAGACGGTAGCAGTAGCAACCATCCTGACCATGGTGAAGATGAAGGATTGATTTGGGATATTGGATTACCTGGATTTTATGCTTTAAAGAAATACCGATCTTATTCATAGGTTAGAACTGAAACTTTAAAAAATATGACCCCAGAATTAAAACCATACGTAAGCTGTCATACTGAACACGGTATTACAACAATAGAATTTTTTCATCCGCAGAGTAATTCACTACCGGGAAAACTTCTTGAAGAATTGGCACAAACAATCCATTCAGCAGGAAATGATGACGACACCCGGGTGATCATCCTCCGGAGTGCAGGTACATCAACTTTTTGCGCAGGCGCCAGCTTTAATGAATTGGTTTCTATTCAAAATGAGTTGGAGGGTTTAAAATTTTTCAGCGGTTTTGCAAACGTGATCAATGCAATGCGCAAATCCAGGAAATTAATCATTGGGCGTATTCATGGTAAATGCGTTGGGGGTGGAGTGGGTCTGGCAGCTTCAGTAGATTATGCAATTGCCACAGACAAAGCCGATGTAAAACTGAGTGAACTTCATGTAGGTATCGGGCCATTCGTTGTTGGACCCGTGATTGAAAGAAGGATCGGCAGTTCCGCTTTCAGTCATCTGGCTATCGACGCCAGCATGTGGCGCAATTCGGACTGGGGTAAACGTAAAGGCCTGTACGCAGAAGTTCATGAATCCATTGAAAATATGGATGAGGCCATTGAACGCCTGTCAAATACTCTTGCTCATTACAGTCCTGAAGCTATGACAAGTATGAAGAAAATTTTCTGGAAAGGCACTGAACACTGGGATGACTTGCTTAAAGAACGTGCGGCTATTAGTGGCAAGCTTGTGCTTAGCGATTTTACAAAAAAGGCGATTGAGAAATTTAAGGCAAAAGTTTTGTAATCTCTTTTTATTTAATCGGCATTTCGAATAGTTACTAAATATAATTAAGCATTCTCCTCTACAAATTATCATATGCATAAAACGGATCCGGGTGATGTCCCGGCTCAATATCGCATACCGTACGTAAGATCCCATCTTCAAGTCCATAGACCCATCCATGCAAGTGTGGCTGCTGTTCGTATTTCCATGCCTTTTGAATGATCGAAGTTTTTGTGAGGTTGAAAACCTGCTCTTTTATGTTGAGTTCTGTTAAGCGGTTGAGTCTTTGTTCTTCATCAGGCAAGGCATCAATTTCTTCTCTATGGAATCGGTAAACGTCTTTAATATTTTTTAGCCAATGATTGATTATACCGAGGTGATGCTGGGTCATTGCAGCCCTCACCCCACCACATCCATAATGGCCCACAACAACCACGTGTTTAACTTTTAATATTTCAACTGCATATTGCAAAACACTCAACATATTTATGTCGGTATTCACAACCATGTTTGCAATGTTGCGATGCACAAAAATCTCACCAGGTTGCGTGCCAGTGATCTCGTTTGCCGGAACACGGCTATCACTACAGCCGATCCATAGAAATTCCGGAACCTGTATTCCCGAGAGTTTGTTGAAATAACCGGGATCGATACGGATCATTTCTGCTGCCCAGCTCTTGTTCTCTGATAATAATTTTTCAAATGGTTTCATAAACTAAATATTCAATCCTCCGCAGGTGCTGATAACCTGGCCCGTTATATAACTACTCATCCCGCATGCAAGAAATAAGGTAACGTTTGCAATTTCTTCTGCTTTCCCGAAACGGCCCAGGGGAATTTTTCCAAGAAACTCATCTCCGGCATTTCCATCTTTTAGATAATGCGTCATATCTGTTTCTACAAAGCCGGGCGCAATCGCATTACAACGAATATTGCGGGTGCCCAATTCGAGTGCAATCGATTTTGTAAACCCGATAATCCCCGCTTTGCTTGCTGCATAACTGCTTTGACCTGCATTTCCACGCATTCCAACTATTGAGCTCATATTTATGATACTACCGCTGCGGGCTTTCATCATCGGCCGTATAACCAGCTTTGTCATATTAAATACACTCTTCAAATTTGTGGCCATTACATCGTCCCACTGATCTTCGGTCATGCGTAACAGTAAGTTATCTTTTGAAATGCCGGCATTATTCACACAGATATCAATGGTACCAAATTCCTTTACTACATCGTTGACCATCGTTTCACATTCCGCAAACACCCCGGCATTGCTCTTGTATGCTTTTGCCTTCACGCCAAATGTTTCCAGCCTGCTCACGAGTGCATTTGCTTTTTCATCACTACTTACATAACTGAATGCAATGTTGGCACCCTCCTCAGCCAGTTTCACAGCTATCGCTTCACCAATCCCACGGCTCGCTCCGGTAACTATCGCAACTTTATTTTCTAATAATTTCATAGCTCCTACTTTAATTCTTCATGTTTCCTTCTGTGCTCTTCGCTTAAAATTGCTCTCGTCCTGGTTAAATTGCTTTAACCACAAAGTTTATGCAAATGTTTTTATCTCTTCCAGGTATTTTCTGTCATTACACAACCTTGGCACTTTATGTTGCCCACCAAGTTTACCCTTGCTCCTAAGCCAGGCATTGAACGTACCTTTTTTTAATACCAATATGCGTGGCTTATCCAATGCGATGTTTTTGTATCGCTTGGCTTCATAATCACTGTTAACAGCTTGCAAGGTTTTATCGAGTTCAAACTCAAACTGATTCATATCAGAAGGTTCTTTATCAAACTCAATCAACCATTCATGTGCGCCATTACTATTTTCACTAAAATAAACTGGAGCCGCTGTATAATCATTTACAATGGCGCCGGTTTTTTCCGCAGCAATTGCAATGGCCTTATCAGAATTGTCAACGATAACCTCTTCTCCAAATGCATTAATGTAATGCTTAAGCCTGCCGCTCACTACAATTTTGTATGGAAGTATTGAAGTAAACTTTACAGTATCCCCTACAAGATATCGCCATAGTCCACCGTTAGTGCTGATAACAACTGCATAGTTTTTATCACACTCAATATCTCTTAAGCCGATTGTCTGCGGATTTGCAGAGCCATATTCTTCTATGGGCATAAATTCATAAAAAATACCATGATCTGTAAAGAGCAGCATTCCATTGTCATCCGCAAAATTTTGCGCAGCAAAAAAACCTTCGCTTGCATTGTATATTTCGAGATAATTTATAGATGAACCTACTAAACGATTAAATTGTTCACGGTACGGGGTAAACGAAACTCCGCCATGAATATATAGCTCGAGATTTGGCCATACTTCCTTTAATGTTGCTTTACCAGACAATTCCAGGATCCTCTTGATCAGGACGATTGTCCATGTAGGAACACCTGCCAGGGAAGTTACATTTTCTTTGATGGTACTTTGCGCGAGTTTTTCAATTTTACCTTCCCATTCATCAAGGAGTGCGATACTAAGTTCTGGAGTTCTCAACCACTGCCCCCAGAAGGGAGTATTCTGCATCAACACAGCACTGAGATCACCGTATTGTATTACCTCATTTATGTGATTCACCTGGTGGCTTCCACCAACTACAAGACTCTTGCCGGTAAGCAGATCGCTATCAGGAAAGTTGTTGTAATAATTGGTAAGAACATCTTTTGAAGCCTTATAATGATTGTCAGTAAGACTTTCGTCGCTTACGGGAATGAATTTACTTTTATCCGATGTAGTGCCACTGCTTTTGGCAAACCAGGTGACGGGTGTATTCCATAAAATATTTTCTTCACCTTCCATCATTCTCAAAATGTAGGGTTTGATATCCTCATACTCATGGATAGGTACATTTTCTTTAAAGTCCCGGATCTTAAAAAGATTTGAGAATCCGTATTTTTTCCCAATCTCGGTGTATTGTGCTGTAGTTACGAGGTGCTGTAATACTTCCCGTTGTGCAGAAATTGGATCATTAATCCATTGCTCAATTCGTGAATGGCGCCAGCGGGCCAGGCGAGATATGGCGGGACTTAAAATCTTCATTTGCCAGCAAAGTAAAGAATGATTGTGATATATGGAATATAAGTCTTTGAACTTTGATTTTTCTGATTAAATGATTGATATGATTATGCAAAGCATAATTCATGTGAATCAAAAAATCAATTTTAATCATAGATCAGACAATTAATCACCGATTCTCCTCATGCAAATAATCCTTTCTTTTCAATTCAAAATTTCTACCCAGGTACAATCTGCGTACCTGTTCATCTTCGGCCAATTCTTCCGCAGTACCATGCTTGAAAATCTTTCCATCAATAAGCAGGTATGCCCTGTCGCATATCGACAAGGTTTCATTTACATTGTGGTCAGTTATAAGGATGCCGATATTTTTATAGCGTAGCCTGGTCACAATGGCCTGGATATCTTCTACCGCAATGGGATCGATGCCGGCGAATGGTTCATCCAGCAACATGAACTTAGGACCTACCGCCAATGCACGCGCGATCTCCGTGCGTCGTCTTTCGCCTCCACTAAGTACATCACCATTGCTCTTGCGCACATGTTGCAATCGTAATTCATCGAGTAATGTTTCCAATTTAGACTTTTGCTCCGCCCGGCTCAGTTTGGTCATTTCGAGTACAGCAGCGATATTGTCTTCAACACTAAGCTTTCTAAAAATACTGGCTTCCTGGGGTAGATACCCAATTCCCATTTGAGCACGCTTGTACATTGGAATCCTGGTGATATTTATATCATTGAGGAAGATCTCACCTTCATCTGGTTTTACAAGCCCAACAACCTGGTAGAATGAAGTTGTTTTGCCAGCACCGTTGGGACCAAGAAGACCCACGATCTCTCCTTGCTCAACATAAAAGGAGGCATGGTTCACAACTGTACGCTTGCCATACATTTTCACAAGATCCTTTGCATAAATCGTCTGAGTCATAATCCGGGCAAAAATACGTGTAATTATCTTCAAGTTACACGGAGGAACACGGAGGTTACATGGAGAATCACAAAGAAGCAATTTATTTTTAAAAATATTAACTCCGTGCTCCTCTATGTAACCTCCGTGGTCCTCCGTGTAACCTCCGTGTAATCTCTGTGTAATCTCTGTGTAATTCTGAAGCAGTAGACTTCTAATCAACTTGTATTACATTTGCATAATTTTTTTTGTAAGATGAAAGTAATAGATCATATCAAGGAATCGAAGGGCACGCTTATCTCTTTCGAGATTTTGCCCCCACTAAAGGGTAAAACAATCCAATCCATTTATGCTCACCTGGATCAGCTAATGGAATTCAAGCCCTCCTTTATTAATGTTACTTACCATAGGAGTGAACATGTTTTCAAGAAAAAAGCTGATGGCACATTTGAAAAAGTTGAAATAAGAAAGAGGCCGGGTACTGTGGGAATCTGCGCTGCCATCAGGAATCATTACCAGATCGATACCGTTCCGCACCTGATCTGTGGCGGATTCAGCAAGAATGAAACAGAGAATGCATTAATTGACCTGGATTTCTTAGGAATTGATAATGTGCTCGTACTAAGAGGCGATGCTGCAAAAAATGAAACAGTCTTCGAACCGGAACCAAACGGCCACCGATATGCGCTTGATCTTTTACGCCAGGTAGTCAATCTTAATAACGGAATCTATCTTGAGGACGATATCCGCGAAGGATCTAAAACAAAGTTCAGTATAGGCGTTGCCGGCTACCCTGAAAAACATTTTGAATCGCCTAATCTCGAGTTTGACCTCAATCACCTTAAAGCTAAAGTAGATGCCGGTTCTGATTATATTACAACTCAAATGTTTTTTGATAATAAAAAATATTTTGATTTTGTAAAAAACTGCAGGGATAAAGGCATTGAGGTCCCCATAGTCCCGGGTTTAAAACCCATCACTTCAAAAAAACAATTGTCTGTTTTGCCAAGGACTTTCTTTGTTGACATTCCAACAGATCTGAGTAATGAAATAATGAGATGCAAAACAGACCTTGATGTTGAGCTTGTAGGCACAGAATGGTTATTGAATCAATCTCGGGAATTAAAAGCAGCAGGGGTACCGGTATTGCATTATTATACACTTGGGAAACCACATGTAGTAGCAAATGTGGTAAAAGAACTGATGTAAGAAGAAATATTCCCTGGAAAAAAGGCCCAACTTTAGATGTAGTGATTGCAAGAGCGAAGCGAAGTCCAGTTGAGCCATTCAGACGGACTTCGCTTCACTGGCAATCAAAAGCACTACCTCCCAATTGGAATCCCAACTGAAAGACTAACGGTCCTGTATTTATTCTGCTTATCAGCACTATTGTTTGTTTCTGTAGAATTGATTTTTGATAGCCCATATCCATAATTTGCTTTCAATAAAACTTTCCTGAAATCAAATCCACCACCAATATTTAATCCGATATCAAAACGTTTTAATTTATCGTATGCTGCCTCCTGCTGACCAGGCTGTGCTGGATTATCATTGTTGAATTTGATATCTGCTTCAGTATTACTCATTATACCCAATATTTTGGATTCTGTTTTTGTCTTTCCGGCAATACCAATGGCAACATAGGGCCCTGCGTTAAAAAATAAACTGCTCTTACTATTGAGTGGAACACGAACAATTGCATTTAAAGGAACCTCAAGATAAAGAGGGTTGAATTTTGTCTTTACGTAATTGTCTGTTGTACTTCCGGTAAAATAAGTCTCAGATTTTGCTCCTTTACCCGAGAGTATTATTCCGGTTTCAAAATCAAGTGTGCGAGAGAGATCGAAACGACCCAATACTCCAACATTGAATGTAGTGAGTAAATTATTATCCTGCGTGTTACCGGCCGCATCTTTAGTAATATTGGCAAGGTTCACCCCGCCCTGGACATATACCTGTGAATGACTTGAGAAATAGCTAATTGATATAGCTAATAGAAGAATGACTTTTTTCATTTTCAGAGTTTAGGTTAACAATAACAGCCTGTTTTATTTTTGACTGCCTGAGATTTAGGGAGTTGACAAAAAGCTTGCCAATGGGAGTGCATTAGACCTTGTTAGTTAAACACAGAGATTTCCATCATGTAAAATGAATTGGCAGGTAATAATTTTTAACTTTTGCTTAAATTATTCATTAGAGAAATGATTTGATCATAAGAAAAGGCAAACCTAAATACATACTTATTATTAGTTTCGCTTTGCTCACTATCTAAATGTTAATGAAAAATTTCAATGAAAAAATGATTATTTCGTAAGCGATGCAAATACCTGCTCATTCACTTTTACCGGGTACTTCCTCCTTAGCTCCGTCAACCATTGTTCTTCGAGCTGCGCCTGGTAATCATTTACTATAAGCCCACGTGATTCAACAAAAGACCGTTGTTGATTTCCGGGATACAATTTTAAGATCACTGCAAATGAAGCGGTTCCATCAGTTTCGTTAACCATTGGCGCGGTAGCAAGCCCGGTCACAAAATTCGTTTTCTCTAAAACGGGTATCTGGCTTAATTCATACCGGCCAGAATCTGTTTGAAGTTGTGTGGTAAATTTATCCAGCACCTGCCTTGTACTCTGTCCCTTATTTATCATATCCGATACTTCCTTTGCCAGTTTCGCTGTTGCTGCTGTTATCAGGATTGCATCAGCACTCGGCTCCCAAATATATTTTGCTTTATGCTGCTGGTAATAATTCATGAGCCCTATGGAATCGGCAGAGGCCTTGTTCCATACATTCCTCTCCATGATTTCGAAAAGCATGTTGCCATCTTTGAACTCCTGGACCTGGTAGTTAAATTCCGGGTTGAAATTTTCCAGCTTACTACGGTAATAATCAGTAGCTGATTGTTTTACAAATTTATCGAGTAGTAACGTGTATGCCACAACGTTATACTCCCCGGCAATAGCTTTGTAATTCCGTGCAAAATTCAGCCATTCTCCCACCGGCACAATTTGTTTACCGAATGTATGTAGTGTCATTTTCTGACTGATATTTCCTATCGCCATCTTATTGGCAGGTCCTGAAATAAAACTATCCGTAAGTGCAATCAACTTCTTATAATCGAGTTGTGGGTTGCGTTTATAATTAATGTTCCTCAATAGTTGTGCATTGAATTTGTCTTGTGCCACCTCATTGCGACTGTCTGCTTTCACTTTTTGTTTTAGCGTAAATAAATAGGTAGCGTCTTTACTATCGGATATTACGGGGATACGTGAAAGTCGTTTCACAATATGATAACCAAATGGCGTGAGAAATGGTTTGGTTAAATCTCCATCTTTATTGAGGGCAAAAACCTGCTCTTCGAAGCCAGGAGTATATTTTCCAGCTCCAAATTCAGGCATTACACCTCCTGTCATATAACTCATTTTATCATTGCTCACGTTCTTGGCCATTTCTTCAAAACTTGCTCCTGCTTTTAGCGCTGTGTAAACTGAATCTGCAACTTGTTTTGCCCTCAGCCTTTGTTGCTCATCTGCTCCTTCGGGCAGAGAGATCAGGATCTGCGCAGCTTTCATTTTACCAACGGCTTTTCTTTCCTCAATATTCTTAAAAAAATAATACCCGTTTCTCGCACGGTATGGTTCACTTATTCCGCCTTTTTTTAATCCGTAAATAATATTTTCCAGCGAGTATGGCACTGCCAATACAGTAACAAATCCAAGATCGCCTGTAGTAGCATTGATACCTTGCTGGGTAAGTTGCTGCACAATAGATTGAAATGTCTGGCCGGCCCGGATCATTTGGTTTGCCTTTTGAACCATTTCATAAACCTTTAAAGTATCAGCTGGCTCATTGGAATTAAACTGGATAAATAAATGGTTGATATGGATATCTTTTTGACTCCTCACAAAAACTTCATTCACTAAATCATCAACGGCTTTGTCATCATCCATGTAGCTTTCCTCAATCTGGGTTTTGAAATTCTTGTATTCGGAAATTAAATTGGGCAAAGTATCGAGCCTCATTACCTGGGCTGCTTTTACCTTCAATTTAAATTTGATATAAAGGTCAAGATACTCCCTCAGTGCAGTGGACTGATTTACAGAAGCATTCTTATTTTTGTTATATGCCCTTAAAAATTCTTCCTTACTCACTTTTTCAGAACCATAACTAAACAAGGTTTGAGAAAATAATCCGGGACATAGCGAAATCATTAAAAGAAATGAAATTAATAATGGTCTCATCGGGTGTTTGAATTTAAGCGTTCTGGAGTTTTAATATTTTTAAGTTTTACCTGCAACAATTCATCCATCTGTTCCAGGGAAAGTTTTTTTGCAATTATTCGTTTTCCCTCATCCAGCAAATATAGTGTAGGGGTTTGCGTTATGTCGTATAACTGGCGGTAGCCTGGCCGTTGCTGGTCAATCTCCTCTTTTCTCGAAGCTTCGGATTGGTATGCATGGGTCCAATCTTCAAGACGATGTTCTTTTATGAATTCTTTCCACTTAGCACGATCCGGTTCTGATAGCACTGCAAAGACTTTTACACCCTGCGCCTTCCATTTAACCCGGTAAAATGAATCAAGTCTGGGAATCTCCTCACGGCAATGCCCACACGATGGATCCCAGAAACAAACAATCGTAAAACTGCTATTGATATCATAAAGATTTACGGGTTTGTTCAATGTATCCAGCATCTCCAGGTTCGCCGCTTTCTCTCCAATAAGATTACTCATCACCATATAGGCGCGGTTTGTTATGGCGGTCATTTGCTTTTCATTCAGCCATTTTGATAAGCCCTTGCTATGATATTTTTCAAACAAATGCACAAATACTGCATCCTGGCCCATGTATTTCGGAAACATATATTCATCAGTAAACCAATTCAATAAAAACTTATGCATTTCGGGATTTACACGGGCAAGAAGTAGTGCGTAATCCACTTCTTTAATGATCGTGTCCGGCACTTGCTGAACTATTTCGCGAAAATATTTCTCAAGCTTTGGTAAAAAGAATGGTGTACGTATTACCCGTTCATCAGTGAAGGAAATGCCATCCCAGTAATGTTTTTTGAAAAAAGAATAATTATCAAGTGAATCCTGGCGGGTTACCGGTGTCAATTTAGGCATCACCGGTTCTTTCATACTCTGGAAAAGCGCCGTGAGCATAGCTTCGGGGTGTTGCCTGATTATATTTTGCCGGTAATCGGTCAATTCTTTGTTGAGTTTATTATAATTGCTTTCATGCAACACCGAGTCGGCCCTTGTTTTGGCGGTAGTCCAGGCATGGCTTGCATCCTGCATTTGTTTCCCCCGGGAAGAAACAAATTTCTGGTATTGAAGAAAAAGCAGGTTATCCTTCGATCCCGTGATGACAGTTTTATTGACCAGGTCTGTTGAGTCGGCCCGGATTACAATCTGGGGGCTTTTGTCTACCAGGAAATCCAATAGTTTTCGTTTGCCCGGAAAAACCATGGCATAAATACCGGGAACGAAATTCCCGTTTTTCTTAAATATTACTTTCCCTTTTGGATCCAGCATGGCTGAGTCCTCAATATTCAGATATTTACCATAATAATAGATAAGGTAAACCAGGCCTTTATACCCGGGAGTCTCCAGGGATACCTGTTGAACCTGGCTTTTTCCCTGGATTAGGATCAGGCTTAAAACAATGATACTGAGAATCTTCTTCATTAAAAAAAATATAGAGCCGCAAAAATATCTAAATGCAGCCATAGTTAAGATATCAATACAAGGATTAACATTTCGAGCATTCCGTTGCTTTCTCCGTGGTTCTCCTATGTGTTAGAAAAAAAATTACACGAAGACCCGGGGAGTTTGCATAGGAGAACCACGGAGAAAGCAATCCATAAATCACTATTTTTGCGCCCGTGAAGCGAAAAAGAAGGTTTGTGATGGAAAATATCTTGGTAACCGGGTATGCGGCAGGGGGTAAAGCCATTGCAAAAGTGGAAGGCAAAGTAATCTTTATAGAAGGTGCTGTGCCTGGTGATGTTGTAGATGTTTTTATTTCAAAAAATAAAAAGGATTGGGCCGAGGGCAGGGTTAAAAATATTATTGAATATTCGCCGGACAGGGTAGCCCCTTTTTGCATCCACTTCGGGACTTGTGGGGGATGCAAATGGCAAATGCTTCCTTATGCCAGGCAGCTCGAATTCAAATCGGAGGAAGTAAAGCAACAATTTCTGCGAATCGGGAAAGTAGAGATTCCTGAAATATTACCGATTGCCGGGTCTGTGAAAACCATTCACTACCGCAATAAACTGGAATTCACTTTTAGTAATAAGCGATTTTTGCAACAGGATGAAATTTCCTCAGATGGAATAATTGCCCAGGAAAACGCAGTTGGGTATCATGTTCCAAGGATCTTTGACAAGGTTCTCGATATCCGGGAATGCTGGCTTATGGACCCGGTAAATAACACCATTCGGAATGATATCCGCCAGGTTGCCATTGATCGTGGCTATACTTTTTACGATATAAAAGCCCATATCGGCTGGCTTCGAAATATTGTTATCCGTTACTGCAATACCGGCGAACTGATGGTGAACCTGATTTTTGCAGAGGAAAATGAAACAGAACGGGTGTGGTTTCTTGATAAAATACTTGAGCTTGTACCTGCTATTACAACGCTTTTATATACCATTAATCCAAAATGGAATGACAGTATTTATGACCTCGAGCCGCAGGTTTATTCAGGGAAAGGGTATATTGAAGAAAAGCTGGAGGATTTTCGCTTCCTGATTTCTGCCAAATCATTTTTCCAAACAAATACCCTGCAGGCTGAACAGTTGTATAACATTACCCGGGATTTCGCAGGGCTCACGGGCAACGAGATCGTGTACGATCTTTACTGTGGTACCGGGAGCATTGGTATTTACCTGAGTAAACTGGCAAAGAAGATTATCGGTGTTGAAGCAATCGGGGATGCCGTAGAAGATGCAAAAAAAAATGCGGCACTCAATGGTATCGGCCATGCTACTTTTTTTACAGGCGATGTAATCAATATTTGTAATGATGAATTTTTCGCAAAACACGGAAGGCCTGATGTTGTAATAACCGACCCGCCACGTGTGGGCATGCACGAAAAATTAGTTAATAAATTAATTGAGATAGCTGCACCAACAATCGTTTACGTAAGTTGCAATGTAGCAACACAGGCAAGAGATCTTGCGTTACTCAATGAAAAATACCGGGTTGAAAAAGTTCAACCGGTAGATATGTTTCCACATACACATCATATTGAATGTGTGGTGTTGTTGAAGATAAAACTTGTTCAAGAGGTTCAAGAAGTTTAAGAGGTTCAAGAAGTTCAAGAAGTTCAAGAAATCTCTTAAACCTATTGAACCTATTAAACCTGTTAAACCTGTTAAACCTATTAAACCTGTTAAACC
>JBKJPO010000343.1:0-4081 GCA_046595095.1 Chitinophagaceae bacterium | reverse complement strand
GTATTCAATTACGCGATTATTTTTTTTTGCTTGTTTATTGTGTTCTTTCAATAATCCCTCGCTATCCACAGCATGCACCAGGTGAATAAAAGGAGCGATGAATTTTGCTTTATTGCTTTGCAGGTGGCCAATAAAATGCCAACGAATATCAGTGGGCAGCGCTGGTTGTTTTTCTAATAATTCCTGTACATAATTTTCTCCGAAATCCCTTTGGCCTAAATCATATAATACCTGGATGTCTGAAACGGATTTCATTTTGCTTACGGCAACAAGTGTTACCTTTCGCGCTGTTAATTCCTGCCTGATTGTATTGAATGCATCACTGTTGACTGCCATTACCGAATCGCTTTCAATTATTTGAAGATAAATAAAGCCTTACAAGTACAAATTTCATTTAAGCATTTGCAAGCCTTCAGATTTAATAGAAATTATTTTAATATAGTGCGGGAAATAACTATTCTTTGAACCTCGCTGGTGCCTTCATAGATCTGCGTGATCTTTGCATCACGCATCATGCGCTCAACATGATATTCTTTTACAAAGCCATATCCGCCGTGGATCTGCACGGCTTCTGTAGCGGCCCACATTGCGGTTTCACTTGCGAAAACCTTTGCCATAGAACTGCTTAGCGCATAATCAAGATTATTATCTTTTTCAAATGCAGCTTTCATGCAAAGCAAGCGTGTAGCTTCAATCCGGGTTGCCATGTCGGCGAGCTTGAATTGAATGGCCTGGTGATGCATGATCTCTTTACCAAATGCTTTTCTTTCTTTTGAGTATGCAAGAGAGCGTTCGTAGGCTCCACCCGCGATACCCAATGCCTGTGCCGCTATTCCAATCCTACCACCTGCAAGTGTTTTCATGGCGAATGTAAAACCAAAACCATCTTTCCCGATCCGGTTTTCTTTGGGAACTTTTACATCGCTGAAAGAAATGCTGTGTGTATCACTGCCACGGATACCTAATTTATTTTCTTTAGCACCAACAACAACACCTTCCCAGTTTTTTTCAACAATAAATACATTAATACCCCGGCTACCCTTAGACGCATCCGTTTGGGCAATCACAAGATAAACAGATGCAGTATTTCCATTAGTGATCCAGTTTTTAATTCCATTAAGCAGGTAATGATCCTCTTTTTCTTCAGCAATGGTGCGCTGAGAGGTTGCATCACTCCCGGCTTCAGGTTCACTTAACAGGAAAGCCCCAATGTATAGTTGACCATCTTTGCGTCCTTGTGCAAGAGGAGTAAGATATTTGCTTTTTTGCTCCGCAGTTCCATAAGCATTCAATCCAAAACATACAAGACTGTTGTTTACACTCATGCATACGCTGGTGCTCGCATCTACTTTACTTATCTCTTCCATGGCAATCACATAACTTGCCGTATCGAGTCCTGAGCCACCATATTCCGGATCTACCATCATCCCCATAAAACCAAGTTCGGCTAGTTTCATAACCTGCTCCTGTGGAAATTTTTGCAAATCATCCCTTTCAATAACACCGGGAAGACATTCATTCACCGCAAAATCCCGCGCCGCCTGCCTGATCATTTCTTGTTCTTCTGTATATTGAAAGTCCATGTAATTTTATTTTAATTGAGGTGCAAAAATACGGGAAGGCTTCTAAGGAGAAGCTCTTTGTTTATATTTTTTGTTTGAATTCCCTGGTGGGGATGAACTAAAATTCATATAATGCTAACTGTGTGGGATAAATTACTTTTACTTTCATAATTTAATTATCTAAGGCACAAGCCATTACTATAACTTATTATTGAAAACTTGACACCAGCAGCTCAAAATTTAAGACTTCAGAAAATAGTTTCAATTGTAGCTATCTTTTTGTTTTTAGTAAAAATGACTGCATGGTACATTACAAGCTCAGTGGCTATTCTTACCGATGCATTTGAAAGTATTGTGAACGTTGTTGCCGCACTTATCGGCGTTTACAGTCTCCACATCTCTGCAAAACCAAAAGATATGGATCATCCTTACGGCCATGGCAAAGTGGAATTTATCTCTGCCGCCATTGAAGGCGCCTTGATTGGTTTTGCCGGTTTACTGATCATTTATAAATCAGTCTCTAATCTTTTAAACCCGGTTGGATTAAAACAACTTGACTATGGCATCATCATCATTGGTTTTACTGCAGCGATAAATTATTACCTCGGCCATTTATGCACCAGGATGGGAAATAAACACAATTCCCTGGCACTGGTAGCCAGTGGAAAACATTTGAAAACAGATACCTGGTCCACTGTTGGAATCATTGCAGGTCTGGGACTTATCTATTTCACAAAACTGTTTTGGCTCGATAGCGTTGTCGCAGTTCTTTTTTCCATATTCATAATTTACACTGGCTATAAAATCATTAGATCATCTATTGCCGGTATCATGGATGAGGCTGATAAACAATTGTTGGAAGATTTGGTAACGATGTTGAATATTGAGCGGCGGGTTAACTGGATCGATCTGCACAATCTTCGCATAATTAAATATGGCAGCACTTTACATATGGATTGTCATCTCACTGTGCCCTGGTATTTAAATGTAAATGAAGCACATGAAGAAATTGAAGCTCTTGCAAACCTGGTAAGAAATAAATATGGAGAATCAGTTGAACTCTTTGTGCATTCTGATGGTTGTAAGGAGTTTTCCTGTCCGCTCTGCAATAAAAATGATTGCCCCGTAAGGCAGCATCCCTTTGTTCGTAAAATAGCATGGACCGTAGAAAATATTTTGAGGGATAAGAGACATACTTTGTAGTCTATAATCTGTGGTTATTGTTCCTGGTTTCTCGTTTTTCGTTTTTCAAAACAAGCTTGCAACACCAAATGCCGCGCCTGCAGCCAGGGCTCCAATCATCGTAACTTTTATTGCACCACTTATGGGATTTACCCCGGTAAACTTACTTTTGTAATATCCGAATACAAACAGGCAAAGCAAAGTTATCGCCAATGAAATTTTTAATGCTTCAGTAGAGCTTTCAATAAAAAAATATGGACTTAAAGGAATAATGCCACCAACAACATATGAGAGTCCAATATTCAATGCACTCTTGGTTGCCCGTTTAGGATCTGGCGGATCGAGGCCCAGTTCATACTTCATCATGAAATCAACCCACTGTTTCTTGTCCTGGGCTATTTCTTCTGTGGCTCTATGCTGAATTTCTTCACTGAGACCGATTTGTGCAAAAAATTCCCGCACTTCTTCCTTCTCACGTTCGGGTACACGTTCTACTTCTTCATATTCACGTTTGAGTTCACTCCTGTAATGATCCTGTTCCGTTTTGCCTGCGAGATAACCTCCAAGACCCATTGCGATACTTCCCGCAGCAATTTCAGCGATACCGGCGATAACAATAATACTACTTGATGCTACCGCACCGGTGAGGCCCGCTGCCAGGGCAAAAGGCACAGTGAGTCCATCGCTCATCCCTATAACTACATCACGTAAAAAGTCTGAACTCTGTAAGTGTTCTTCATTATGTTCTCCGTGCAGGTGCTGATGCATGATACAAGTTAATCAATTTCAAAGATTTAACCGGCTAAATACTATAGACGGATTGTGCTATTTTTATACCATGAAAAATATTTATAGAATCATCTCCTTACTAATTTTTACTGTAACAATCACTTTGGCTTCATCAGCACAGTCTAAGGCTGAGAAACAAGTTGCATCACTTGTAGAAGAATTAAGGAAAGCAATGATCGACCCTGAGAAGACGAAGTTTGAAAAAATTGTATCTGATGATTTATCTTATGGCCATTCAGGTGGCAAAGTAGAGGATAAGGCCGCGTTCATGGATGCATATTTGAAAGGCCGATCCGATTATGTTTCAATTGATCTTACGGATCAGAGCATTAAAATTTATGGAAAAACAGCAATCGTGAGGCATAAATTATCCGCAGTTACAAATGATAATAATAAACCAGGGACTGTGAATCTCATCATACTTTATGTTTGGCATAAAGAGAAATCTAATTGGAAACTTTTAGCACGCCAGGCAGTGAAAGGATAATAGACTATCTCCCCCTCTATACCAGGAACACAAAGAAATGAATCGCCTGTTAAAAGGCGAC
>JBKJPO010000340.1:0-2844 GCA_046595095.1 Chitinophagaceae bacterium | reverse complement strand
ATTACAGCTGTGGAAAATAAATGGGCCGCAGCCATAAATGCCAAAGATATCAATGCATTAATGGCACTCTATGCCGATGATGCAATGAGCATGCAGGACGGAGCCCCTACGCTTACAGGTAAGGCAGCTATACAAAAACAACAGGAAACAGACTTTGCGAAGCCGGCTAAGTTTGCGAACATTTCTTTTGAAACCATGGATGTGTATGCCCAGGGAAATGTGGTTACAGAAGTAGGAAAAACAATTTATAAAGATAGCACCGGCAAAACATTAAGTGGTGGAAAGTACATAGCTGTATTTGAAAAGCGGGATGGCAAATATCTTTGCATCCGCGAGATTTTCAATACGGATAGCAAAGAACAGAAGTAGGTAAATGATGCTTTGAGCGCGATATGCCTGACGGTACGTAATCTCGAAAATCAATGTCATATATTATTAGAACCCTCCAGATTATTTCTGGAGGTTTTTTTCAAAAAAAACCGAAATATTTCCAAAGGAATATTTCTCAGCATCGTCGAGAAAGCAATGTTTAAGATTGTTAAGTTGCTTTATTATCATTTCTGCCTTGATGGGAAAAAAATGCAAATGATTTGCTTTCAGTGATATATTTTTATGATCTAAATTCTACTTTATGGAACAACAATTAACCGACATACGCGATCAACAAAAAGAAACTTGGAATAAATTTTCGCCAGGCTGGAAAAAATGGGATGACTTCACCATGAATTTTTTAAAGCCAATGGGAGATGCCATCATTTCTGAATTAGACATTAAAGAAAGTGATATTGTTCTTGATGTGGCCTGTGGTACAGGCGAACCCGGGCTCACGATTGCATCATTGGCCAGGAACGGAAGAGTGATAGGAACAGATCTTGCGGAACAGATGCTTAAAATCGCAGAAGAAAACGCAGCTAATAAGCAAATAGCAAATTTCGAAACAAAAGCCTGTGATGTATGTGATCTGCCATTTGATGAAAATACTTTTGATAAAATAAGCTGCAGAATGGGGTTTATGTTTTTTCCTGATATGCAATTAGCTTCTGATCAGATGTTCAGGGTTTTAAAGGACGGTGGGAAAATGGCTACATCTGTCTGGGACGGGCCTGAAGGTAATATCTGGATCACTTCTGTAATGGGAATAATTAATAGCAACATGCAAATTCCACCGCCGCCCAAAGGAGCGCCAGGAATGTTTCGATGTGCTGCTCCCGGTTTCATGAAATCTATATTGGAAAATTCAGGATTTAAAAATGTTCGGGAGCAAGAGGTAAAGGGAAAAGTGCATTATGAAAATTTTGCTCATTACTGGCAAATGATGAATGAAGTGGCAGCTCCTGTGGTAGGCGCGCTCAGTAAGGCTGATGATACAATGAAGCTGAAAATTAAAAATGAAGTAGAGCAGTTATCAGAAAAATACAAAACCGATAATGGACTTGAGTTGAATTATAGTGCAATTGTATTCAGTGCGGTGAAATGACATAAGAGTGAATTAAGTAAATAGGTTGTCGGGTTAATTTTAGTTTGACTCTCAAGAAAAAAAATGAATGATTCGCGCTTCTTTTTAAACAGGATCTTATTTTAGATTGATTCCTAATATCATAAATGAAACGTCGTCTTCATCGCCTTCATCATCCCTGCAGTGGTCCAGGTACCAGGTACAATCATCCTTCGAACAGTAAATAATGGATTGATGGAATCCCGTTTTCCAGAGAGGATGAATGCCATTTTATAATTTCTCTTTTCAATTTCAGGAATTGATTCTTTGTTCCATAAACCAAACGGGTATGCGAAATATTTAATTGGCTTGCCTGTAATATCTTCCAGTTTCTTTTTTGGCATCACCAGTTGAGAATCCCATGTTGTTCCCTTGTATTTTGTTACCATATGATGATCCCAGGTGTGGCAAGCAATAGTATGACCACTATCTGCTAATTCCTTCAATTGCTCAGTACGCATATATTTGGGCTTATTGATGGCGATAGTCATTATGAAATACAAACCTTTGAAACCATATTTGCGCATCTCAGAAGATGCAATACTATAATGTTCAAGGTCTGTATCGTCGAAACTAATAATTACCGGCTTAGAGGGAAGGGATTTACCTGATACGAGATATTCATATAATTCTTCAGGCTGAATAGTTTGATAGCCGCTGTCAGACAAAGCCTTCATCTGTTCTGCAAAAGCCGTGGGCGTTACAGTATAGCTCTTCATGCGTTCGCCCTCTCCCGGTCTGAAATTCCTGATGTTATGATAACAAAGTATTGGCACCTCTTTCCTGGAGAGAATGGTTGTTGCATCAATTGTTATGGAAATTGTGGAATCAGTCGTTTGAACATTCTTTTCGCTAGTTTTTTTCTCCGGTTCATTTTTTGACGTGCATCCATAAATCAATAGCATGGCAATGCCTGCAAAATATATTCTAAGTTTCATTAATCTTTTATTGATATTGAATGTAGACTGGCTTTGGAATAAATTTGGATAATTCCTCAGGAGTATACAAGCCATCTTTATCCTTCTTCGTATCATTCTTATAGAATATCTTGAAACCTGTGAATTGCACTGGTTCTTTAAATATGTATCTTAACCACGTAGAGCGTTTTAAAATCTTATCACCCCATCCATCCATGTCCATTACAGTTTGAACCTCTGGCGTTTTTTTAATGTTCGCCGCATTTGTAACCATCCCCTGGGTAAACCGGTGTACAATTAATATTTTCGGAGGGATGTTATATTTTTTTACTACAGAAGAAAGATAGTCAACGGCATAATTTATATCCACTGCATCAAAAGTTCCAATTTTTTTCCCGGGAAGTTCCCCACCCTTCATTGAAAATTCGGGGT
>JBKJPO010000299.1:0-2958 GCA_046595095.1 Chitinophagaceae bacterium | reverse complement strand
TTGTCATATTCATATTGAATACGGTATAATCCCTTGCCCCACTCACCCACCCATAAGTTTCCTTTTTTATCAATGAGCATTGTTTTGATTTTCCTTGGGAAAATATTTATGGGCTCTGCGTTTAAATCTAAAGTTGTATGCAGTCCAATGCCATTATTGATAAAAAAAATCCCATGCTTATCCTTTATAGCACATTTCATACTCTCATAAGGTGCAGTAAAGTAAATATGCTCTTTGTTCACATTGTTTAGCACATAATACTTATCCCGGGGATTACCCCCGGTTATAACGGAAAAGCTGCTGGCTTCATCTTCACCAGAAGAAGAAGTTGTAGTGTTTGATGAAGGCATGAAGCTATCATTTACCTGATCATATATCTGCATTCCTTTTTCTGTGCCAGCAAGGATTTTTCCATTTCTGAAAGGAAGAAGGAAACTTATTTTAGTAGTGAGTAAACCATTTTCCTCAGTATAAATTTGAATATTGGTTTTTGTAACCAATTTTGCCAGGCCGGTGCCAGTACCTATCCATATATTTTTTTCCCGGTCCTGAAAAATGCAGGATATTTCATCGGCTGGTAAGCCGTTTCTATTTGTGAACATTAGCCTTGAGCCATCCGGGGCTATTTTTACAAGGCCATCATTAGTGCCAATCCAGATATTGCCACTTGCGTCTTCAAATATATCATTGATCTTTTTTTCACGAAGCAATGGAATATTAAATGGTACAGGTAATAAATCGAACTTCACAGGCTTGTTTCTTACCTGGGTATGAGATACCAGTTTCAACCCTGCTTTGGTACCCATCCATACCCTGTTTTTTGAGTCCTTAAAAAAATTGTATTCTGCGTAAACAGGACTGGATGGCTTTATTTCAGTAAAGGCTTCATAACTCCTGTTGAGCAAAAGGATGGAAGAATAATTTTTAGCAACAACCAACCAATCATTTATCTCTGTGATAGTAGAAAAGCTTGCCATTGGATATGCCTGCTTTGGTTTAATTAATTTTTCATTTTTAAATTCGTATATGCCATTGCTGTCAGTTATTGCAAGCACCTGACCAGTATAAGTTTTGTAAAACCTGTTGATAAGCAGGTTTTTGAATACAGCTTTTTGTACCACATTGTTGTAGATAATATCAGTATTTCCATCGTTAAGGGCAATGTATAATTTTCCACCGGGAGATTCATATATATCATTCACCAAATTATGTGAAAGGCCGTTTGAAATACTGTAGTTGGTAAAACTATCACCGTCATATTTGCTGATTCCATCCCAGGTACCTATCCACAGAAATCCTTTGGAGTCCTGGAATATGCGATGGATATAGTTGGATACTAACCCTTCATTGACGGAGTAAGCAGTAAAAATATGTTGTTGAGCAAGTGAAGGAAAACATACGGCTCTCAGTAAGAAAAAAAGAAATATTATTACTTTATATCGCATAGTTTAAAGCTACTTCAAAATTGAGATGGTTCAGCGGATTTTTACCGCCGTATAATAAAAATTTAATCCAGGAAAATTCGTAGCTTATAAGTATTAATAACCGGCAAAGACACAATCGCTTGTTGCATAATAAGCCCGGAATTGACTGCCGTTATTTGCCCTGAAGCCCGGGCTAATTACAACTTTACCTGCGCCAAAACCAGCCTGTGCACCGTTATTTACAATAAGCGAACAATTTGTGGAAAGGTAGTAAGTTCCGTTAATGATACTTGATGATATTCCGGAATAAGTTCCGCAAATTGTTTCGCTAACAGGTAGCGGCGGAGGAAAAAGGCCGACTGCATGCCATGCTTTCCCTGTTTGAACGGCTTCAAATGAACAAGCACCATATAGCTCATTGGCAGAACGCACCCATGCATTGCGGCTGTCAAAATAATTTGAATTGGCATTAAGGTAAAAACTTAAGGCCCTGTATGCAATACGTATTGCTTTTTCTATACCAATGCCGGCAACAGTCCAGGGATAGGGATTACTTCCTGTAGAAGTTGGATTATTTGAAGAAGAATCATTAGTCCACCCGTTACCCCCGGTGCTCAATAAATAATACATCCGGTTTTGAACCCCACTATTTGTGTGTACACCACAAAAATCATTATCACCATTCTCACCTCCCCCAATCGGTATGCAGGCATTGGTGGCCGGTCGCCACTGATCTCCCAGGTATCTGTCTGGGTTGTTAAATGAAAGCGGATTGGATAAATCTCTCAGTGGGTTATTCATTCCGTTTACAATTCTATCGTTGCCCATCAACCAGTTATTACTGCCAAATATCCTGTTTTCTACATATTCCGCAAATACATCTGCAAAAGATTCATCCAGTGCACCGGATTCCCTTTCATAAACCAGATCGGCAGTGTGATTTACTACACCGTGGGTAAATTCATGCGCTACAATATCTAATGTACAAAAATCGTCAGCAATAGTGCCCGCCATACCGGTACCAATATTCATTTCATCGTCTCCTAAAATGTCACGGCGAAAAGATGCATTATTCGTGTTATTATTTGCAAAGACATAATCAAAATAAGTATCGATATTGGCTCCGTTTCCATCATGTCCGTTTCTGCCAAGCACACCATTAAACACATCTCTTGTTTGTCTTAAACCCCATAAACAGGTAGCAGCACTTCTTTGCCTGTCTATAATCCATTGATTATTCGGGCTATTGAATATGCTGTTAAATGGTGTGGAGTAATCATATACTTTATATGTAGAAGGTGTACAATCATCTTCCATATTCCAACCTGAAGTGAATGCATCGGTATAAGTAAAAATGGTTTTGTTGCCATACCAAACAGTGTTAACAGTTGTTGGATCACAGCTAAATCTTTCGACCCGATTCCACCGGAAAACGGACCCGTTAACCGCATCTACATATACATGTCCGGATTTGCCGGGAGCAAAAGACTGGATTAAAATTTTGTAACATGGCCTTAGTTGCTGCGAATGTTCC
>JBKJPO010000228.1:0-4461 GCA_046595095.1 Chitinophagaceae bacterium | reverse complement strand
AAATGAAACCACTGTATTGTATAAGCGGAATGGGAGCAGATGAGCGGGTATTTAACAATTTACAGGTGCGGGGCTTTGAAATACATTTTATCAAATGGATCATACCCGGTAAAAATGAACACATTAGCGAGTATGCAAAGCGGTTAGGTTCTCAGATTCATCATAAAAATCCTGTTTTAATTGGATTATCTTTCGGTGGTATGATGTGTATTGAGATGGCTAAACAATTTGACATTCAAAAAATCATCATCATCTCAAGTATTAAATCAAGGGCTGAACTTCCTTCATGGATGCGAATTGCAGGTAAGCTTAAATTAAACAAAGTACTACCACTTCGATCTACGCGATTGACGGAGCCTATTCAAAATTATACATTGGGAGTAGAAACTGAAGAAGAAAAATTGATCGCAAGAGAATACCGCCAGGGTATTGATCGCGTTTACTCAAATTGGGCGATTGACCAGATAATCAATTGGAAAAACGAAGATTGCCCGGTACCTCTCTATCATATTCATGGTGCTCACGACAGGATTTTTCCGGCCAAAAAAGTTAAAGCCGATTGTATCATTCCAACCGGCGGGCATTTCATGATCATGAACAGGATTGACCTGATAAATACTAAAATCAGCGAGATACTTAATATTTTTTAATGTTAAACTAATGATAACGTTGATTTTACATTTTTACCCTAACCCATTTAATATGGTATTTTTGACCGCATTTTAAAAATTTATACATGAGCGTAGGTTTACTTTTCTTTATCGTTGCGGCGATTTTATGGCACATAGGATTATATGGAATGTTTAGGAAGGCTGGAATCACACCATGGAAAGCGTTGATTCCTTTATACAACACCTGGTGCATGGTTGAGAAAATGGGATTGAAAAGAATATGGTTCTTCTTGCAGTTGATCCCCATTGCCGGGCAGTTCATTACGATCTGGATATGTATCAAATTTGTAGAACATTTCGGGAGATTTAGTTTTTTGCATCATGCAGCAACTGTATTCATTCCGTTCATTTATTTCCCCTACCTCGGCTTTTCAAAAAAAGAACGCTACGCTGGTAAAAGCGTAGTACAGAATTATAAAAAATCTGCAGCCAGGGAATGGATCGATGCAGCTGCTTTTGCTATTGTAGCGGCGACGCTTATACGCACTTTTGTATTCGAAGCTTATACTATTCCAACGCCTTCAATGGAAAAGACCTTGCTGGTTAACGATTTTTTATTTGTAAGTAAAACGAGTTACGGTCCGCGCATTCCAAATACGCCGTTGGCCATGCCATTCGTACACCATACTATTCCAGGGTTCAACACAAAATCATATCTCGAATGGATTTCCATTCCGTATACCAGGTGGTTTGCAAGCCCTGTAAAGCGTAATGATGTTGTTGTTTTTAACTTCCCGGTCAATGATACTTTAATAAACGATGAAGAGAATTTCGGATCAAAAAAAACCTATTATGAAGCGATAAGGGAAACTATGCAAAACCCTTATTCCAATGTAAGATTAACTGAGCAACAGGCAAGGGAAAGAATATGGGAACAGTACGGCGACATCATTGTAACAAGGCCCGTAGACAAACGGGAAAATTTTATTAAGCGTTGTGTAGCTATTGCTGGTGATAATCTTGAGCTCAGGAATGGCTCAGTATTTATTAATAATGTGCAAACTACATTTCCGTCTGAATCAGAAAGATATTATACGGTTTATACCACTGGTGCACCACTTAATGAAGAGGAGCTAATGGAACTCGGTATTGAAACGATTGAAGGAGGAAACGGATTGTACAGGATCAATATGACTCCGGGTGAAATGGCAGAGGTAGCAAAACGGCCAGGTGTTAGAATCGAACCATTGATTGGTCCGGTGGATGCAAATCTCTTCCCGTATTATGATACAGGAAGGCATTGGTCTGTCGATAATTTTGGGCCATTGTGGATACCCGCTAAGGGGGCCAGTATACCGCTGAATCCGGATAATCTAACACGATATATCCGCTGCATCTCAGTGTACGAAGGAAATAAATTTGAGGATAGGGGGGGCAAATATTTCATAAACGATATTGAGGCAACCAGCTATACTTTTAAAATGAATTATTACTGGATGATGGGGGATAACCGCCATAATTCGCTTGACAGCCGGTTCTGGGGATTTGTGCCAGAAGATCATGTCGTTGGTAAAGCTTCATTGATATGGTTTAGCTGGTCGGGTGGACCAAGGTGGAAGAGGATGTTTAAGGGAATAAATTAGCAGTGGGCAGTCAGTGGCAGTAGCAGTGGCAGTAGCAGAGGCAGTTGGTTTGTTAGCTACAATATTTATTACATTTATAAAATCCTTTCTGCAAATACAGAAGGGATTTTTTATCCCGGGCAATGGAAAATGGGATTTGAGCAGATAAAGACAATTTATATGAAGACAGAAAAACATGATTTTTTATTCGATGTTTATGATGACATCAATGAACTTGAAGATGCAGACAGGAAATTATTGGAGACAGCCAGGTTAACTACTGGAGATGCATATGTTCCTTATTCAAATTTTAGAGTAGGAGCGGCTGCTGTTCTTGAAAACAGTAAGATTGTGAAAGGAAGCAACCAGGAGAATGCTTCTTATCCCGTGGGTCTCTGTGCAGAGCGTGTATTGTTATCCGGAGTTTCATCACTGTATCCAAATGTTGCGATTAAGACGATCGCAATAAGTTATAATAATGGTAACGGAAAGAGCGATAAACCGGTAACGCCATGTGGGGTATGCAGGCAAACCCTTGTAGAATACGAAGAACGCTTCAAACAACCAATCCGGTTAATACTTGCAGGAATGGAAGGGAAAATTTATATCATTAAAAAAGCTAGCGAATTGCTTCCACTGGGATTCAGTGCTGCAGACTTCAGTTGATCTTAGATTATCATTTCCCATAACTAATCTTATAAATCACCCCGCTGTAATCATCACTTACCAACATAGATCCATCATCCATCATTTCCACATCAACAGGCCGTCCCAATACCTTGCCACCAGCCTGTAGCCAACCTTCAGCAAATATCGTATAACCTGCAACGTTACCACTACTGTCTAGGGTTGCAAGGCTAACGCGATAGCCGAGCGGGGTACTCCTGTTCCAGCTGCCATGTTCGGCCATGAAGATATTGTTATGATATTGCTGCGGGAAAGATTTGGCTGTATAAAATCGCATCCCCAGTGGCGCTACATGCGGTGCAAGATTTTTCATTGGGGCTGTATAATCATTGCAGGTTTTATCTTTCCCAAACTTTGAGTCGGAAATATTTCCCTGGTGGCAATAAGGAAAACCAAAATGCATACCTGCTTTTGGGGCTTTATTTAATTCACAGAATGGAACATCATCACCCATATTATCAGCGCCATTTTCAGTAAACCATAATTCTCTTGTAACGGGGTGCCATGAGAATCCTACGGTGTTGCGTATTCCTCTAGAAAAAACTTCAATCCCCGATCCATCGGGGTTCATTCTTGTAATTGATGCATAAATGGGTTCGGTACGATCGCAGATATTACATGGTGCGCCTACCGGTACATATAATTTATCATCCGGACCAAAAGCTATGAATTTCCAGCCATGATGTTTCTCAGTTGGTAATTTATCAGTCACCACTATTGGTTCCCCGGGATTGGAAAGTTTATTTTCTATATCATCGATGCGTAGAATACTAGAAATTTCGGCTATGTACAGGCTTCCTTTATGGTATGCAACACCGTTAGGCGTTTTTAACCCGGAGGCAATTGTATAGACCTGGTCAGCTTTCCCATCTTTATTTTTATCAGTAACAGCATAAACCTTATCTCCACTACGGTTCCCAACATACACAGTGCCTGAGGGAGAAAGACTCATGCTCCTTGCATTTGGCACCTCAGCATAAACACTGATGGAAAATCCCGGGGGTAATTTGATTTTATCAAGATTATATTTTGTTGCAAGATCGGCACCAGGTGTAATGGAAGTTGATCCGGTATTTTTGGTAAGCGTACCATTGCAACCACCCACAATAATAAATACGAGGGGAAGAAAAACCGGCAGTAGAATTTTGATTAAAGAATAGCGCATAATAATTTGATTTAATGAATCTAAAAAAATAAGACCCTGCTTGAAGGAAGGGTCTTATTAATTATCATTGTTGCATGAATTTATTTTTCAACCGGTACTTCCAGGTTTATAGTGATGATGTCCCCAACTTCCTTGCCAGATTTACCTACACCAAATTCCGTTCTGTTGATATCGAATGAACCTTTGAAAACTCCCTTATTGTCCTTACTATCAAAAGTAAAAAGTATGCTTACTTCCTTAGTCACATTTCTAATAGTGAGGTTGCCGTTGACTACCCAGCTGTTAGTTTCTTCAATGATTTTTGTTGAAGTGAAATTGATAACCGGATAAGTTTCAACTCCAAAAAAATCATCTTTTCTTAAATGCTTATCCCTGG
>JBKJPO010000495.1:0-6252 GCA_046595095.1 Chitinophagaceae bacterium | reverse complement strand
GGCAACCATCTTGAAGTGATCGACTCAATCGATTTCCCGCATTCGATGGGAATTTTTTATACTGCATTTACTCAGCTCCTCGGTTTCCCGCATTATGGCGACGAATACAAAGTGATGGGGATGGCGCCTTATGGTGAAGCTAAGTATCTTGACAAACTGGAAGATATCATTCACCTGAGGGAAGACGGGATGTTCAGGCTCAACCTTAAATATTTCCGTTCGGGAACTAAAGGAATAATTTCTTATGGCGAGGATCATATCCCGGTGGTACAGCCGATTTACAGCGCCTGGATGGAAAAGCAATTCGGCGAACCGAGGAAAAAAGATGAGCCGCTTAATCAATACCACAAAGACCTCGCTGCATCGGTGCAAAGGATGACGGAAAAGGTGATATTCCATGTGCTAACTGCACTGCATAAACGCACAGGCCTGGATAATGTTTGCATCGCAGGCGGGGTGGCTCAGAACAGCGTTGCAAATGGAAAGATCACCAGGAACACACCTTTCAAAAATATTTACTTCCCCCCGGCCGCACACGACGCAGGCATCTCCATGGGTGCTGCGCTATATGTACAACACGAGATACTAAAACTACCCAGGCAACCGGTGATCAGAACTGCATACACGGGTAGCCGTTATAGCAACCAGGAAATAAAAGATTACCTGATCGGAAAAGCGGTAAGCTTTACAGAATTTGCCGATGAAAAGCTTTACGATACCGTAACCGATTGCCTGGTAAATGGGGGAGTGGTAGGCTGGTTCAGTGGCCGTGCAGAATTTGGCCCACGGGCTCTCGGTGGTCGTTCCATAATTGCCGACCCACGGAGAAATGATGCCAAAGAAATCCTAAACCTCAAGGTTAAACGCAGGGAGAGCTTCAGGCCTTTTGCACCTTCCATTCTCAAAGAATATGTTGGTGAATATTTTGAGCTCAATGATGAAGTTCCTTTTATGGAAAAAGTATTCCCGATACGCAAAGAAAAACAAGCCGGCATACCGGCGGTCACGCACGTGGATGGCAGTGGAAGGCTACAAACAGTGGACAAAGACATTTCCCCAAGATACCATGCTTTGATAGATGCTTTTAGAATCAAAACAGGCGTGCCGATTTTATTGAATACCTCATTCAATGAAAATGAACCGATCGTAAATTCCCCCGCTGAGGCACTGGATTGTTATCTGAGGACGAGTATGGATATGTTGGTGATGGAAAATATAGTTGTATCGAGGATACCTGGAAGATGAGTTAAATATGACTTAGAAGTCAACCAGGGACGGTATAGTAAATTTACTCTTCATCTTCACGTATATACACGAGGAAATTATAGTATTTCTACCGTATATTTTTCAAATTTTTAATCTATTTTCACAAATTAAAGTATTAAGCAGAAACGCTTAAGCAAAAAAAATTAAGCAACCTGGTGGGATCTATAAATTATTGATCGATGAAATTGAAGTCATTGCGGCTTTCAAACGTTAGAACACTGTTAGATCCCAATTTAACATTAAAATATTCCAGTTATGCTTTTGATTTATTGCTTATTGCTTTACTTTACATGTCCCCGTATATCAATATGAAAGTATCCATCATCACAGTGACGCATAATTCGGAGCGCTTCCTTGAAGACTGCATTCGATCAGTAGCTGCTCAATCGCATCCTGACATAGAATACATTGTTATTGACGGCAATTCCACAGACGAAACAAATTCGATTATCAAACGCTATGAGCAGCATATAGATCAGTGGATATCCGAGCCGGATAACGGAATGTATGATGCCCTTAACAAAGGGATGAAGATGGCTACAGGCAATATCGTAGGCATTCTTAACAGCGATGATATACTGGCTTCAATTGATACCATTGCCGGAATCGTACAGTGTTTTAATGTAAATAAGGTTGATTCCATCTATGGCGATCTTGTATATGTAGAGCAGGAAAATACCGGCAAAACTATTCGTGCCTGGCATGGTAAAAGATACAATCGTAAGAATTTTCAATACGGCTGGATGCCTGCCCACCCAACTTTTTATGTCCGTCGTGAAATCATCGAAAGTCTTGGAGGATACGAAACACATTACTACTCAGCTGCTGACTATGAATTTATGGCACGCTACCTTTATAACCACCGGGTAAGCAGTTTTTATCATCCCAGCCTGATAGTTAAAATGCGTATTGGTGGCGCCAGCAATAAAACAATTTACAAGAGGCTTCGTGCAAATCGCCGCGATTACCTGGCCATGAAAGTCAATAATATTCCCTATCCATTGATTGTGTCTATTTTA
The DNA here is from genome assembly GCA_046595095.1 of Chitinophagaceae bacterium. Taxonomy (GTDB): domain Bacteria; phylum Bacteroidota; class Bacteroidia; order Chitinophagales; family Chitinophagaceae; genus Ginsengibacter. The sequence continues at coordinate 3,967 of JBKJPO010000495.1, read as the reverse complement.
AAGCCATTGATAAAAATTCCCCAGTTTATTAATAAGTTGCGCCACAATAAGCACGGGAATGCCGCACTGGAGATGAAGCCAGGTGGATTGGCATTACCAAGTGTGGGTGCGTAATTCTGAGATGCAGTTTTCTACACTGGATTTCTTATATTTTTCCCTCAATCCATACATTAATTATTTCCGACTATTGTTTGCAGGCTGGCTGCTAAGTTCCCGAGGCAGGCGTCTCTACATGGAACCCGACTATAAAATGTCACATCTATTAGGATTGAATTATTATGTAGAGATTGGCTGCGCCTATCTCTTGGCTGCGCCTTGCTGTTGGCTGCCACAGGCTCCTGAGACAGCCGCAGGCAGTCTCTACATGGAATCCGACTATAAAATGTAACATGTAATTATGGTTGAATTATTAGGTAGAGATTGGCTGCGCCTATCTCTATGCTGCGCCTTGCTGTTGGCTGCCAGGCTCCTGAGACAGCCGCAGGCAGTCTCTACTGCTCACTCGTCATGAAATTATTACCTTTAACCAATTAATCAATCCTGATTACTTCATTGTTTAATTTTTTTAAAAAGAAAACACCTGCACCCGGAACGGCAATGTCACTGTCGATCCACACCGATATTCACTCTCATATTTTACCTGGAATAGATGATGGTTCACCCGATATTGAAACCTCGTTAACCCTGATCAGGGGGTTAGTCGATATGGGGATCAAAGAGACAATTGCTACGCCCCATATCATTGGCGACATGTATCGCAATAATGCCACAACAATTAATGCAGCTCTTGCCAAAGTGCAGGAAGCCTGTGCAACAGAAAACATAGACATTAAAATAGGTGCGGCAGCTGAATATATAATTGACGATTATTTTCTTGGTCTTCTTGCCAACGGGGAACCTTTACTAACGATCAAGGATAACCTGTTGCTCACAGAGCTGATGTACACTGCTCAACCGGAAAACCTGGAAGAAATTGCTTTTGAAATCATCACTGCCGGTTACCAGCCCATCATGGCTCATCCCGAGCGTTATTTTTATTTTCACAAAAACTATGATGAATATTACCGGCTTAAAGAATTAGGATTTCTCCTGCAGGTAAACCTTTTATCCATCCCCGGATATTATGGTCCCCCTGTTGCTAAGGCAGCACATTTTATCCTGGAAAAAGGAATAGCAGATCTGGTGGGTACGGATATGCACCATGTTCGGCATATGCGCGCTTTGTTACATAACAGTGAAATGATTAATAAGGCGCTAGTGGGAAAACTTTATAATCAAATATGAAATATGAATTATGAATTATAAAATTTTAGAAAAACGAAGTCTTTAAACATTTCATAATTCATATTTCATATTTATTTTTCATATTTATATTTGTTATTCTAAGCATCATTATACACCTTCAACACCGTTTCTCTTAAAGCAGAACTTTTTTCTGAAATAATAAACTCAAGAATTTCTGCCAGGTTTTGAGGGCTTACCCAATCTGAGGGATTGGTATCGGGCATTGATTCCCTGTTTGCCGGTGTATCAATAGTGGATGGGACGACAACAGTTGCAGTCACATTTTTTCCGCGGGCTTCTTCATTAAGATATTCTGCGAGTTTGAAGAGCAAAGATTTGCTCAACCCATAAGCCAGCATATTTTTTCCCTGGGAAGCTTTTAAGGCGGGCCTGGCACCAATAAATATAAGGCGGCCATTATCATTATCCATTAAGTGTTGAAATAATGGTCTTGCAATGTGGTAAGCGGTTTCAAAATTCAGGGCAAACTGTTGCTTAATATCCTTGCCACTGGTTTCATTAATTTTTCCCATGGCAAAACCACCAACCAACATAAACGCAGCATCAATAATTTCATACTTCGCGATGCAGTCTTTTATAAAATCAGCTGCCAATTCTTCATTGGTGAGATCAACAATCTGCACTTTGAGATTTTCGTGCGGAACAAAATCCCCAACCATTCCCTGGTTAATAACGGTCGCGACTACTCTATAACCTTTATTTAATAATTCATTGGTTACAGCTAAACCAAGATTTCCATTTGCGCCGGTGATGATTACGGTCTTCATTAATTATTAATTATGCATTATGAATTATGAATTTTTAGGGCCACAAGATCTTCCTGGTTCCATATATCCTGGAAATTTCTCAATCCCGTCATTATGGTTATGAACTATGATTGCTCGATCGCTTAGAGCCTTTCAGCCTATCTTAATGTAAAATGAGGTAAGGCCCAGAAGCGATACCGAGGATTGTCTATCGCGCGTACTGTACAGTCCATTTAAAAATCCAATCTCTTACCTCATTACAACCTCTTTTTTTTATAAATTTACAGGCAATACTATAAATAAAGAATTCATATTTCATAAATCATCATCTCATAATTAAGAACTGGCATTGAGATTGCTATTAAAAATTTGTTTTCTAGTTAATTAAAAATTACTACTTTCGTGGTATCGCTCGGGACTACCCGATAACGATTCCATATTACCCTTTTGAATACGCCTATCCAATTCCTATCAGAAAAACTAATAAACGGTGAAGTCCGTAGTATCGTTATTCATTATCATTAATCAAAATAGTAAACCATTTTTACCCCACAAAATCAAAAGTATGATGTTTAAAAAATTTACGCTGAGCGGGATATTCCTCTTTGTAGCCTTATCCTTATTTGCACAGGATTCTTCAATGAATCCAAATCCAGTAAAACCATTTACAGGAACTAGTGGATTCCGAAAATTCTCCTTTGGAATTAATGTCGGTGTGCTCCAACCTTATAATGCAACAGGTGGATCAAATGACTTCTCAAATCCCAAGCATAATCTTGGGTATGGTGCAAACGTAAGGTATCAATTCACACATTGGTTTGCATTGCAAGCTGATGGATTACGTGGAAAGTTAGCCGGTAACCAGGATGATCCTCTTGGAGATGGCACTCCAGCTGCCCCAGTTCGTGCTGTTACATCTTTTGAATCAGAAATCCATTGGGCTGGTTCCTTAATTGGTGTTTTCACTTTCAACAATATCAATTGGTTAAGGGTGAAAAATAAATTCGTTCCTTATGCCTCTATTGGTGGTGGACTTGCTGATTACAATGCAAGAATCATCAAAAGGGGAACCACAACTGAAGTGGAGTACAAACCAAGCGGAAGTAACACAGAATTTTTTGTCCCGGTTACAGTTGGTATGAAAGTAAATTTATCCAACATGATGAATCTTGACCTGGGTTACAGATCGCATTGGACAGATTATGATCACCTGGATGGATATGTTCATTACACTGGACATAAAGATAAATTCTCTTACGGTTTCGTAGGGCTTGAGTTTGCCTTTGGCAATAAGAGCAAGCCAAGATTATTGTTCAATAACCCAGCTGCTGCGGGGGACTACTACATTCACCAGGAGCTTACAGAGCTAAGGGCGATGATCGATCAGGCTGATACTGATAACGATGGCGTTCCTGATAAATATGACAAAGAACCAAACACTCCGGCTGGTTGTCCTGTTGATACAAGAGGTGTAACAAGAGATACAGATGGTGATGGTGTTGCAGATTGTAAAGACAAACAACTGATCACTCCAACTGAGTGTCAGCCGGTAGATGCAGATGGTGTTGGTAAATGCCCGGATCCTGCTTGTTGCACAACAATGGTTAGGGAAGATAGCACAATGAATGCTTGCACTATCGGTGATTTGCCTAGCATTTCGTTCCGTGGTAGCTCTTCAGCTTTAAGTGCTGATGCCAAAGCAATGTTAGCGAGTGTTGGAGCAAAACTCAGGTCTAATGCTTCCTGCAGTGTAACTATCACAGGTTATGCTGGAACTTCTAAAGCTTCACAGTCTAACTGTAACAAGCGTATTGAAGCTATCCGGATGTATCTGAAAGAAAGCCAGGGCATTCTTGAAGAGAGAATGAATGCAAGCTGCTCAACAGGCGGTGGTGATCTTAATACAGTAGATATAG
>JBKJPO010000397.1:0-5759 GCA_046595095.1 Chitinophagaceae bacterium | reverse complement strand
CTTTTACAGTTAATCCATCGCCTGTTCCACAATTGGATAAATTATTTCTTGGGAAAATCTCAAATATAAGCACGTTAACAAACACGGCTACTCCTGAATATTTCGAAGTCGATGTATCTGATGTAAATTGTAGTGGTTACCTGGCATCATTGACAACTGATCCGAATAACAGCGGTTTAAAAGATCTTGTTTTCAGTCCTTTTTCAAATACTTTTTACGGTTATGCCACTTACAAACCAGTAGGTGCTACCAACTTTTCAGGACAAATGTTGGAACTAAAACCTATTCCGGGGTCCATACCTCTGAAGTATAAGATGTTTTGTACGAATGTTGTGAATACCCACACCGCAGAGACTTCCGGTACCTTGATCGACAAGTTTGGAACACTGTTCATCATGCTCACTGACGGTACAGTAGGAAAAATTGGTACCACAGGATCACCACTGAATTATAATGGTACTTATATTCCTGTAAATAACAGCACTGGATTGCCTTCAGTATTGCGTGGCGACCTGGCGAGCTGTGGTGGAGGAACCGGCACTCCGATCGTGCCTATCACAACTTGTCCTGATGCAAATGTAGCCGTGCTCCGTGCAGGATTCAATGCGGATATCACTAATCCAACTTTCATCTATTCTGTAAACACAATCACCGGAACCTTTACACAATATCCCGGTGGCCCATTAAGGTATCCCGATAACCCTGCCTTGCCATTACATGTAAACGGAGTTGGAATAAATAAGATTGATGGTTTTATGTATGGACTGGCTGTAGAAGGCACTTTCAGTACGGCAAGATTTGTTAGGTTTGGAATCAATTACGGTTCGCATTTGATAAGCAATATACCGCCTCCAACATCGCCTACAGGTCCATTAGGTTTTGTAAATTCCGCTGCAGGTGATGTGGATTTTAATAACAATTATTATTTCTCTGCTTTTACAGTTAATCCATCACCGGTTCCACATTTGGATAAATTATTCCTGGGTAAGATTGCCAACATCAGTACATTAACGAATGCCGCAATACCTTCCTATTCTGAAGTAGATGTATCCGAACTTACATGCGCAAGTTACCTGGCATCGTTGGCTTTTGACCCTGATAATAGCGGTCTGAAAGACCTTGCTTATAGTGCTATCACTACGACTTTTTTCGGGTATGCAACTTATAAACCATCAGGAGCTACAAACTTTTCCGGACAATTGCTGGAACTTAAGCCTATACCCGGATCGGTTCCACTGAAGTACAAGATGTATTGCAAAGCTGTTGTAAACTCACATACAGCTGAGACCTCAGGTGTGCTGATCGACAAGTTCGGTACGCTCTTTATAATGTTTACCGATGGTACAGTAGGAAAAATCGGTGGTCCGCCATCAAACTATAGTGGTATTTATACTTCAATAAATAATAGCACAGGTCTGCCTTCTGTATTGCGTGGTGACCTGGCAAGTTGCGGTGGATCAGAAAGTAGTCCTCTACCTGTTACGCTACTTTCATTCAATGCTGCTGACAGAGATTGCAAGTCTGTTTTTTCATGGACCGCTGAAAATGAATTCAATTTCAGGCATTATGAATTACAACAGAGTTTCGACAACGTTAGCTTCACAAATGTTGGCATCATCGCAAGGAAGAGTGCAAATAAAAACACTTACTCCTTCACAATGGCATCAGCCGGAAAGCAGGCGAGCTATAGGTTAAAGATGGTAGATCTTGATGGAAAGTTTTACTACTCAACGATCCAAAATCTTAATAGCACATGCAGTAAAATAAATTCCGGTTTCGTCATCAATCCTAATCCTGTTGAAAATTCACTTAATATCAACTGGTACGGAATAACAGCAAGGACGCAGGTTTCTGTAATTATTTACAATGCTTATGGAAGCCTTGTAAAAAATACTTTCCAGGCAATTGGTGAAGGAAACAGTATTAGTAATATTGATGTACATGCATTACCAGCAGGCGCATACTTTATTAAAGTACAGGATTCAAAAAATAAAGCAAACTTTGAAGGTAGGTTTGTAAAAAATTGATTTTGAAAATCTTTTTATGATAGAGCCCGGCAAGTTGCCGGGTTTTTTTTTATTTATGGATTTAGGTTGGCGGGACCAGAACTTTTGCTTGGTAAGTTATTCGATGAAATAGGATTTGATAAGCTGGATGAAAAACTCTTCCGGTATTTGATTAATGCAGGCTATTCATTGATAAAGAAGATCAGGCATTTTTAATCAAAATTTTTGATGGTACTCCCCTTAATGGCAAATTAAAAGCTTGTAATTATTTGTTACAGCGTTTAGCTTTGCATTTCAACCCACATTAATGAATTATAAAATTTTCTCCAGGGCAATTCTTCTGCCAGTATTAACGATTGGCTGTTATGCATGCAATGATGGATCATCAACCGTATCACAAGGGATCACTAAAAAAGAATTGACTCTTGATTCCCCAAAGATTGATTCACGTGATTCAACGGAAATAAAACTTCCAACAAGACCTGTTTCAAAACCACTATCAAAAATCGTCTTCGGTGACCTAACAGTTTCATTATATGGGTTTCTTGCATTCGATGAAGAGGGAAAGCTGGATAAAGTGCAGCCCGATAGCACAAATATCCAGGCTGAGCTTGGGGAAACTATAGAAGGCCAGGTTATTGAAGTTAAATCGTCGGAGATAATAAATATAGAAATTGAGCAACGATATGAGACCAGCGTTACCATTATGGGAGAGGGACCACATTGTGATCTCCTTGATTGGAAGCATTACTATTCTGACTGGAAGCCATTACGCATTACCGTGAGTGGCCAATTCATTGGGTTAGAATATAGTGAAGCAGACAGGGAAAAATTTACACCAGTATCTATGGATGAATTACGCAGGCAGGTGAGTTCCCTATGTGGCGTGGAGTGGGCAAAACCTTTAAAAGATATCACTTCACCCACGCAAATGCCAGCAGGAGTTGGTATCAGCAGGTATTATCTCCGCATCACAGGTAAGAGGAAAAGTGACCTTACTCCTGTAACGAAAATCATTGTGATAGAAAATCCAATGGGTTGCTGACATTTTTCCAATAATAAAAAATTGCCGGGCTATGGACTAAATATAGCTGAGCTAAAATGAGATGCCCGCATCTACACTTACTTGGTATTTCTGCCTTATTTTTATCATGACTAATAATAGAAATCATGTCGTACCCTTACCAGGTTAAAACTTACGAGGAATATAAGGAAGCTTACCGTAAAAGTGTAGACGATCCTGAGGGGTTTTGGGAAAAAATAGCGGAAAACTTTCGTTGGCAGCGCAAATGGGATAAAGTGCTCGAATGGAATTTTAAAGAGCCCTTGATAAAATGGTTTGAAGGTGCTAAGCTCAATATTACAGAAAATTGCCTTGACCGTTGGGCTGAAACACAGCCTGATACCGTAGCCTTAAAATGGGAAAGCAACTATCCAGGTGAAGAAGGCCGGACTTTCACGTACAAACAATTGCTTGATGCTGTATGTGAATTTGGACAGGTTCTAAAAAACAATGGGGTTAAAAAAGGGGACAGGATATGTATATACATGCCAATGGTACCGGAGCTTGCTATCGCCATACTTGCATGTGCAAGGATCGGGGCCATTCACTCTGTGGTGTTCGGCGGATTTTCTGCAAAGAGTATTGCCGACAGGATTCAGGACGCTGATTGTAGCCTGGTGATAACAGCTGATGGTGCATATCGTGGTAATAAGCATATTCCATTAAAGGAAATAATTGATGATGCGCTGGAAAGCTGCCCGGGAGTTACACATGTAATCGTTCTTTCGCGTACAGGCACACCCGTTAGTATGTTGAAGGACAGGGATCAGTGGTGGGATATGGAGTTAAAAAAAGTGCATGAACAAGGTGTTAGTTTTTTGCCCGCAGAGATAATGGATGCAGAAGATATTCTTTTTATTCTCTACACTTCGGGATCAACTGGAAAGCCAAAAGGTGTTGTACATACCTGTGCAGGTTACATGATATATGCAAACTATACGTTTGTAAATGTATTCCAGTACACACCAGGAGATACATTTTTTTGCACTGCCGATATCGGGTGGATCACGGGGCATAGTTATATCGTATATGGGCCTTTATCTGCCGGGGCGACTTCACTGATGTTTGAAGGCATACCTACATTTCCGGATGCCGGTAGGTTTTGGGAGATTGTGGATAAATACAAAGTGAATATTATTTACACTGCCCCCACAGCAATCCGCAGCCTAATGGCCTATGGTCTTGATTTTATAAAAAATAAGAACCTCGGTTCATTGAAAGTTTTGGGCACAGTGGGAGAACCAATAAATGAAGAAGCATGGCATTGGTATCATCAAAATATTGGGAAAGGTAAATGCCCGGTTGTTGATACCTGGTGGCAGACAGAAACAGGGGCTTGCCTGATCTCCAATCTCGCGGGAGTAACTCCTGAAAAACCCACATTTGCTACCCTCCCTCTCCCTGGCATACAGCCTGTACTCGTAGACGAAAAGGGGAAAATTATCGAGGGTAATGATGTATCCGGAAATCTTTGCATCAGGTTTCCATGGCCGGGTCTTTTGCGTACGACTTATGGAGACCACGAACGATGCAGGATCAATTATTTTTCTACATATGATGATCTCTACTTTACAGGCGACGGATGTCTTCGGGATGCAAATGGTTTCTATCGTATAACGGGAAGGGTAGATGATGTTTTAAACGTTAGTGGTCATCGCATAGGAACTGCAGAAGTTGAGAATGCCATAAATATGCATACCGGCGTTTTGGAAAGCGCCGTAGTTGGATTCCCCCATGCGGTAAAAGGCCAGGCAATCTATGCTTACGTGATTTACCAGGGAGAGCATCCCGAAGACCTCACAAAAAAAGATATCGCTCAAACAGTATCCAGGATGATTGGTGCAATAGCAAGACCCGACAAAATTCAATTTGTAAAAGGTTTACCCAAAACAAGAAGTGGCAAAATCATGCGTCGTATTCTTCGCAAAATTGCAGAAGGCGAAACAAAAGAATTAGGCGATACAAGTACCTTACTTGATCCACTGGTTGTTGAAGAAATAAAAGGAGGATTTATTCATTAATGCTTTCGCTGTGGTTCTCTGTGTCACAATAAAAATATTTCACAGAGGGTCACGAGTTCACAGAGATCTGTTTTAAAAATTGCTCTCTATTTTTTAAAATCTTATGGTTTAATTTTACTGCAAACTATTGTTGCTAATGCATCCTGGAGAGCTCGCCATAAAAGATTTCATGTACGATCTCCCTCATGATCGTATCGCTTATTACCCGTTAAAAGATCGCGATAATTCAAAACTTCTTCTCTACCAGAAAGGAGAAATTACTCATGATGTCTTCAAAAATCTCCCTAATCATTTACATGCGAATAGCCTCCTGGTATTGAACAACGCCAGGGTAATCCCCGCCAGAGTATTATTCCAAAAACCTACTGGCGGAATCATAGAAATATTTTGCCTGGAGCCATATGGTGATAACCGGGATTATAGCAGTGTTATGAGCGCCACCGGAAGCAGTTGCTGGAAATGCATGATCGGCGGAGCCGGAAAATGGAAATCAGGCCCGCTATACAAATCTTTTGAGTTGAATGGTAACACAGTATCATTGGAAGTTCATCTCATAAAAAAACTTGAAGATGCATACATAGCAGAATTTAAATGGCAACCCATTGAGCACAGTTTTGCAGAGATCATTGAACTTGCAGGAGCAGTGCCCTTACCCCCATACATTAAACG
>JBKJPO010000351.1:0-4216 GCA_046595095.1 Chitinophagaceae bacterium | reverse complement strand
AACGCTTTTAGTACATCGAGTTCCATCATACCTTTCATTTCGTGCGGTACACCAGGCATGCTCACATACACTTTACTATTTTTCTCAAACCACATACCCGGAGCGGTACCCCGGGTGTTTTGGATAACGGTACAAGTATCCGGAACTTCAGCCTGTTTCAGATTTCGCGCGATCATTGGCCGTTTTAGAATAACTTCAAAAATGTTCCGTACATTTTTTTCTGCTCCTTCATTTACAACCATTTTACCATCAAAATATTTACAGAGTAATGGCTTAGTAATATCATCAGCCGTTGGCCCTAATCCCCCGGTTATTAGAATGATGTCCGCATTTTTTGATTCTTCGTCTAGAGCATACCAGATCTCATCCCAAACATCAGCGACAGCTACACGTCGCTTTACCCGGATGCCCGCTTCATTTAACTCAGCAGCCATCCAGGCACTATTAGTGTCGATCACTTGTCCAATCAGCAGTTCATCGCCGATGGTTATTATTGAAGCTTCAACTGCTTTTGGCATGAATCGATTAATTTTACTGCAATAATACAATTTATGAGAAGAGTTTTGTTGGCCCTGCTTCTGCTTTCATGTTTTCGATTAAATGCACAAGAACTACCGCTCAGGATTCAGCAAGCGTTAAGCAAGTTGGAGAACGATCAACAATTTAGACATAGTAGTATTTCACTCTACATTGTAGATGGAAAGAGCGGCCAGGCAATTTTTAAAAAAAATGAACAACTGGGTCTTGCTCCTGCCAGCTGTCAGAAAATAGTAACCAGTGTGTCTGCGTTTGAGATGCTTGGATATGATTATCGATACCTCACTTTATTAAAGAGGAATGGGAGCATTATCGATGGCTCCCTCAAAGGTGATATCATCATCGAAGGATTTGGTGATCCAACATTGGGAAGTTGGAGATGGGCATCAACAAAGGAAGATAGAGTACTTGACTTATTTTCAAAAGCAATAACGGGGAAAGGTATTCGCAAAATTGAAGGTAAAATAATCCATAACCAGGATTCATGGAAACAAGCCATAGCTGATGGCTGGATATGGCAAGATATTGGGAATTATTATGGTGCAGGGGCATTTGCTTTAAACTGGCGGGAAAATCAATATGATATAAAATTGCGGTCAGGAAATAAAATAGGCGATCCGGTTGAGATTACCAGGACTGAACCGAAACTTGAGGGCTTCAACTTTGTTAGCGAATTATATTCCGAAGCCATGGGATCCGGCGATCAGGCTTACATCTATTTACCGATAGGCGGGAAAACACTTTACCTGAGGGGAACTATTCCAATTAATGAAAATGATTTCACTATCTCGGGTGCAGTGCCAGATCCTGGCAACCAACTGGCTTCAAGGCTTGCGGCAAAACTGGATAAATCAATTTTACCAGGAAGTAGCAAAAAAATAAATGAGACAGGTTTAATCTATGAATACAAATCACCTTCGCTTGATAGTATCAATTATTGGTTCCTGAAAAAAAGTGTAAATCTTTACGGCGAAGCATTTGTAAAAACTATTGCATTCAACAAAACAAGGACAGGTTCTACGGATACAGGTATCAATCTCATCCGGAATTTTTGGCTAAGAAATGGGATTGAGCTTGCTGCATTGAAAATTATTGACGGCAGTGGTTTGTCTCCCGCTAACCGAATTACAACAGATGCACTGGTTAAGATCCTGCAATATGCCAAAACCCGTTCATGGTACAATTCATTTTATTATTCCTTGCCTGAGATCAACGGAATAAAAATGAAAGACGGTTACATCAATGGAGTACGTTCATATTCGGGATATGTAAAAAGCAAGGATGGAAATGAATATGTATTTTCTTTTATCGTCAATAATTTCGATGGCAGTGCAGCAACTGCCAGGGAAAAGATGTGGAAATTGCTTGATCTTTTAAAATGAGAATTATTTCCAGAAATTAATAAGCCATCATATCTCCCTCACTGCATATCTTTAACCAAATAATTAACCCCCATGGATCAAAATTATAAGAACCACAGCCAGATAGTTCCATTCTATTATGTGGCGTACCTGCTCACAGCTATCAGCATAGCCCTGGCATTTTGGAATCTTGGCAGGAGTTGGTCGAACCCCGCAAACCGATTTAGTGCGATCATCTTATGCCTTCTCGGCCTTGCATTATTGCTTATCACTTTCTATACACGCAGTTTTGCGCTTAAAGCACAAGATCGTGCCATCAGGGCTGAAGAAAATTTCAGACATTTTGTACTTACCGGGAAACCATTGGATATCCGCCTCAGGATGGGACAGATCATCGCGCTTCGGTTTGCTAATGATGCCGAGTTTATTGTTCTGGCAACAAAAGCTGCTGATGAAAAAATGAGGCCAAAAGAAATTAAAGAAGCAATACAGGAATGGAGAGCGGACTATTGGCGCGTGTGACCACTGATTTTAATGATTAAATGATTTCATTGATCAGGGTTCAATCTCAAGTTGTCGAAGATTTCCTCCGATATTGATCCATGATGCAAGATCGCAGAAGTGGAATCTGAAAGTTTTAGGATTTTCTGAAATACAAAGAGTTGTATCAAATTTGTTTAAAAGAATTTAGCAAGCCTCTCTCTAAGCACCTCAGGCATTTCGCATCGCTTCATCGTTTTTGTTTCCATAAAATATAATGTTACATCACCTGTGCTAAGAAGCTCATCCTGCTCATTAAATATTTCGCCATGAAATACAATCTTATGATGTATTGGTAATTCCCTAAGTGTTGTCTTGATAGAAATGAGGTCATCGTATTTAGCCGGACGTAAAAACCGGATGTGCAGATCGACTACAGGCATATGAACGCCCATGGCTTCTATATCTTTGTAAGTGTATCCAATCTGTCTTATCGATTCTGTGCGACCTATTTCGTAAAATTGAGCATAGTGGCCATGGTACACAATACCCATCTGGTCTGTAAGCGCATAATGGATACGGATACTGGTAATCGCTGTAAACATAAATTCAAATTGTTGTTGGCTTTAAGAGATGTTTATTTTCCGATCATTCCATCAACACTTACCTTTCCCGGACCACAAAACAATAGAGCGAGATATCCGGCTATGTAGAGTGCGGGTAATTCTGCCTTATCAAATACCTGGCCTTTATTTAGGATAAACACCACTATGCACATAGTTATAATAAGAGGAATAGTGGCTAGTCTTGTAAACATTCCGAGGATAATAAAAAGGGAGCAGAAAAATTCTGCGAATACAACAAGTGAAAGAGAAACAGTAGTGCCCAATCCAAGGAAATTATAAAAGTCACCCTGGTATTTGCTAAAGTTGACGAGTTTATCATACCCATGATTGATCATAAGGATACCCAGGCCAAGCCTAAGAATAAGCATACCGCCATTGATTGCGCCTGCACTGTACCTTGTGGAAAAAAGGTTTTTCATGTTTGAATTTTATTATTGAATTAAGAAACGGAATTACAAATTAAGGCTAAGTTAATCCTGGATCAGTATGCCAGGTCGCCATAAAATGATTTCCCAGGGTGTAATAAAGTTTACGTTTTTGTTTGTTTAAACGAATTCAAAACTACAAAGATTATGGGTGGGACCATCAGATAAAAAACTTCTTTTAATTTATTGCGTTTCCGCACGTAGCTAATTTTAAGCGGAGAGTCATAATTATATTGCTTTAATAACTGGCTCACAGCCATTGGAAAAATCTCAGGGAACTTATTATGCAATTTGGTATGCTTGTTCATTTGGCTTACACCCGTCATTCTCACATAAGAAGATGCACTATCCAGGCTTTCAAAGTGAAATGTATTTCCTTTTAACGAACTCTCAATGTGAAACAGCCAATCTTCATAAATAATTTCTTTAAAACTATCCTTTGTATCAAAAACATTCCTACGATACAGGGGTGCACAAATTGTGGTTATATTTCTAAAAATTAAAGCGGAGGTTTGATCAATATCTTTATAATGAACCTCTATTGTAGGTACTGCCTCGCTATCCTTTAAGATGAATCTTTTATTAAAATTACCATGAAAAAAATACCTTGTGGCGCTATAAACAATATCAACGGTTTGATTCTCCTCCAAAAAATTAAGCTGCGCAAGGAGTTTATTTGATTCAAGCATATCATCTGCATCCAGGAATTGTATAAACTGGCCTTTGCTTGATTGTATTCCCACATTTCTTGCAACAGAGACCCCTTTATTTTCCTGGTCCAATAAAT
>JBKJPO010000393.1:0-5621 GCA_046595095.1 Chitinophagaceae bacterium | reverse complement strand
ATGCAATTTACATGGCAACATCAACCAGTGAAGTGGATGCAGATTATAATGATTATTATTTTACAGGATCAAATACTTTTACAGGGTTCTTTACAGCCAACCGACTAACACTTGGGGACTGGATTGCTGCCTCAACATTGGATGATAGTTCTGTGAATATAAATCCACTGTATGCCGATTCAGTTAATGGAAATTTCAAACCTCAATTAACTGGTTTGGATAATAAAGGAATCGGCGTTGGCATTGCTACAGATATTTTAAATGTAACACGCAATACGGTTAAACCAGATATTGGTGCGTATGAGTTTGCTCCTATTCCATGTCAAAACCCTCCTGTTGCCGGAACTGCTACCGTTACTCCTTCTTCAGGAATTTGTCTCGAAGCTCCAATAGTATTAGATATCACAGGACACTCACCTCTTGGTTCTCTAACTTTTCAATGGCAGTCTTCTGCAAATGGTACAACAGGATGGACGAATATCAGCCCGGTTCAGTTTTTCCCACAATTTAATACTGTGACAACAACAAGCAGGTTTTTCCGCGCTGCTGTTACATGTACCAATACAACAAATTATACTAACGTTGTACAGGTAACGCTAAATAACCTGCTTCTTGCTGGAACATACACAATCAATCCTGCAGGTTCAGGAAGTTCTAACTATACATCCTTCCAGGCAGCGGTAACCGCCTTGCTCTGTGGAATTACCGGCCCTGTAATTTTCAATGTTGAGCCAGGCATTTACACAGAACAGATCCAGATTCCTTATATCCCCGGAACTTCTAATGTAAATACTGTAACATTCCAAAGCAGGAATGGTATTGCGGATTCCGTTACGCTCACATTTAGTGCGAATACGACAAATAATTACACACTGAAATTAGATAGCACCAGGAATTTTATCTTTAAGAACTTGAGTTTTGTTGCTACCAATGCTAGTTTTGGCCGTGTTATAGAATTAACCAATGGCGCAGCAAGTGATACGATTTTGAATTGTCGCATAATTGCTCCAATAGTAACATCTACATCAAATAATACAGCAGGTAATTTTACAAATACATTCAGGGGAAATAATCTTTTGCTAAAAGGAAATACGATCAGGAACGGAGCTAATGGAATTTATTTCTCAGGAACGTCTGCTACTATACTTACTAATACCAATAATGCCATTGATGGAAATAACATTTCCGGTACATATAATCATGGACTTTTTGTACAATTCACAAGGAGATTAAAAGTTACTAATAACAACGTTGCTCTTTCAGGTTTACTTGCAACTAATACAGCTGGTATTTATTCAAATTATTCAGATACTGCTTTCAGATTTACGGGAAATAAAGTAACAATCAATGATGTGACCTCCACACCAGTCTACGGTTTGTATGTATTTAATTCCCGTGCAACAATGAATGACTCTTCCATTGTTGCCGGCAACCAGGTGACTGCCAGCAGTGGGAATACCGGGACGGTTTATGGGCTCACCCTCACCGCATCCAAAGGTATTGTGGCAGTAAATAATGTTATCGCCATAAATAGTGCCGGCGTGATTACATATGGCTTGTACAATCTGAACAACCTTGACCTCATTAATTATTACAATAACTCAGTTAATATTCAAGCTACTTCCGCTAACGGGTATGCGCTTTATTTCACACAGGCTGTAAATGGTTTGTATAATATGCGCAATAATATCCTCTCAAATAAAGGTGGAGGCAAAGCTGTATTTGTTAATAATCCAAACTTCCTCTCTACAGATTACAACACACTGTATACTTCAGGAGCTACGCTTGTAGAAACAGGAACGGCATTGCCAAATACTTTTGCCAATCTTGCTTTATGGATCGCTGCATATAATTCAGACAGGTTCTCAATTGGTTTTAACCCTGCATTTATTTCAGCAACAAATCTGCAACCTGACATTGCAGTACCAGATGTATGGGCAATCCACGGCAGAGGAACACAGATCCAGGGAAATAGTTACGATTTCAATAATAACCCAAGACCTGTCACTTTACTCCAGGGTGTTCCGGATATGGGAGCGTATGAATTTTTCCCAAGCAGTTTGCCTACTTTACTCAATGCTACACCATTGGTTCCTGCACCAAATACTGAACAAACATTCATGTATGGAACAGACACCGTAATGAAGGTAAAATGGGGAGCAACGGCTCCTCCAAGTATCCAGCTGCGTCGTTATTCTGGCGTTGTTCCAACGGGTCTCGCAAGTATACCTTTGGATTCCATGTTCTTTTATACAAAAGCAGAGATCCCAGGTGGAGGAAACTATGATTATGATGCCAAACTTTTCTATATCGATCCATGGCTGGGATCTATTCCTAGCCCATATCAATTGGGGCTTGGAAAAACGACTGCATCGAATGCCTGGATCGTTGGCTTTACGAGCCGCAATGATGTTCCAAAAAGAATGATCACACAGACAGGTGTAAACTTCATCGATAAATTTACAGGCCTGGTAAATCCTTATGCTCCACCAATTATTGCAGACAAAGACAGTTCCAACAGGGGTAGAAGATTTTGGGTTGCTTATTCTATCAACCAGTTAAATGCAAATGCATCACAGCAAATGGTATTGTACCTAAGTGCACAGGAACCGGCTAACGTGCAGGTTAAAATTAATGGCACAAACTGGGTGCGTAACTATTTTGTTCCGGCAAATACAGTTACTGCTACAGAATTTTTACCAAAAGCGGGTGTCGACAACGCATTCCTCAATGCACCGGGATTATTCGACCGTGGTATCAGCATCACCAGTGATATTCCAATAGTTGCTTATGCGCATACTATCGGAAATACTTCATCAGGTGGAACCATGTTAATGCCGGTTGGTGTTTGGGGTTATGAATACAAAACACTTGGTATTACCCAGGATTATGGTGCGAACTCATTTGCATACTATTATGTAATAGCAGACAATGATAATACAAGGGTGGAGATTACCAGTACTCCGGGAATTCCACTGCAGAACGCGGGTATGACTCCAGGTGTTCCTTATACTGTTACATTGAATAAGGGCCAGGTTTTCCAGGTTGTAGCAAGTTCTCAAACGCAGGAGCTCAGCGGAAGCACAATCAAATCTATACCGAATGCTCAGGGCAAATGTTTCCCTATAGCATCATTCAGCGGAAGCAGCAGAACTTCAATCGATTGTCCTTCAGGAGCAGGCAGTGGTGGAGACCATATTATGCAACAAAACTTCCCATCAACGGCATGGGGTAAGCGATACCTTACTGCACCATCTTCGTCAAGTACTGTATCTACTTTATTACAGAATAATATTTATCGGGTAGCAGTCAAAGATCCAGCTACAGTTGTAAAACGCAATGGTGTTACACTTACAGGTATTCAGAATAATTTCTACTACCAGTTCAATAGTGCCACTGCCGACTATATCGAAGCTGATAAACCGATCATGGTAGCACAGTTTCTTGTTGCGGGCAATTGCCCGGGTACAGGTGTTGGAGATCCTGAAATGATCTACCTCAGCCCGATTGAGCAGGGTATCAAACAAGTTGGATTCTATCGCAATAATGATGAAGCAATACAGGTGAATTACCTCACGCTTATCGTACCAACTGCTGGCCTTACTTCATTAACAATCGTTGATGGAAATACAACTGTTTTACCTGACTTCGTATATGCGCATCCACAAAATGCTATACTAAATGTGAATTATTCGGTTGTGGTAAAACGCTGGACTTCCGCAAAACAACAGGTTAGGGTTCAAAGCGATTCAGCGTTCACTGCAATCACTTATGGATTGGGAAGCGTGGAAAGTTATGGTTATAATGCAGGAACACTTGTGAAGAGCCTGGTAGCCTCCGGAAACATTACAAATACTTTGAATCCAACCGGGCAGCCATCAGAATTTACCTGTGCCAATGCGCCATTCAAGTTCAGTGTAATACTTCCACTTATCCCAACTTCGATTATCTGGAAATTCAGCCAGGTTCCAAACCTCACACCTAATACAGATGTAACAATTCTCAACCCGGTTCCAACCGATTCTATGATTATCGGGGGAATTCAATATTACAGATTCAAATTGTTACAGGATTATATCTTCTCTTCGCCAGGTTTGTATCCTATCCAGGTTACCTACTCACATCCTTCTATTGAAAGCTGTGATAAAACCAATACAGATATCATATATGTCCAGGTAATACCTGCTCCAAAATCATCATTCACTGTTAATTTTTCGGGATGCGTTGGAGATGTTGCACAATTTGTAGCAGATGCAGTTACTCAAACGGGTATCACAATTAACCAATGGCAGTGGAAATTTCATGACCTTACCACAGCAACCGGACAAACGACCAGTTATACTTATACAACAGCTGGTACATTTAATGAACAATTGCGTACGATTACAGCCGATGGTTGTATTGGTGATACTTCAAGGTTGATTGTAGTAAATCCAAGGCCATTGGCAAATGTTGTGTCAGATTCCATTGCCGTTTGTTCAGGCGCTGATACTACATTCAGGATTGCAAACCCGGTTGTGGGAGTAATTTACAACTGGTATAATGTTGCAACTGGTGGTGTACCAATTGCTACCGGCACGAGCTTTACTGTGACGAATGTGACTGCCCCCGCCACTTATTATGTGGAAGGAGTTGCATTAGGATGCGCCACTTCTGTACGTACAAGGGTTAAAGTTTCTGTATTTGGGCCACTACCTTTGGCAATAATTACAGTTACGGGCTCTACGGCAAATTCAGTCACATTTAGCTGGACAGCTGTTGCGGGAGCAGCTTCATACCAGGTTTCCGTTAATGGCGGACCATTTATTACGCCAAGTTCAGGTGCCACAGGATTAACCCATACGGTTACGGGACTGGGCACACTCCAATCCGTTGGATTGAGGGTAAGGGCCGTAGGTGTAGTATCGTGTCAAAACAGTACTTCAGTTTCGGTAAGTGGTTGTACAAATTCTTCAGCCCAGGTAACTCCACTTACCCAGGCAGTTTGCTCAGGGGCTAATGCAACATTCACAATAGTATCACCAGAGACAGGAATTACATACACGTGGTATAGCACCGCAACAGGTGGAACTGCACTTGCAACTGGTACCAGTTTCACTGCAAATAATATAACAGCTACTACTGATTTCTATGTACAGCAATCTTCTTCAGGATGTACAGGAACAGTTAGAACAAAAGTAACTGTGACAGTATTACAAGCATTGATACCACCTGCAGTTACAGTAACCAGCTCAACTGTGAATTCAATTACATTCACGTGGCTGGCAGTAGCAGGGGCGGCGACCTATGAAGTGTCAATAAACAATGGTACAACATGGAGTACACCAAGTTCAGGTCCAGGTGGTTTAACCCACACTGTAACTGGTCTTGCGCCTTTAGCACAGGTTACGCTGATAGTAAGGGCGATAGGCAGCATTACCTGTCAAACAAGTGTCTCCCTACCAGTTACTGGAAGAACATTGCCGGACCAGATCTATATTCCGAATTCCTTCACACCTAATGGCGATGGACTTAATGACGTGCTGCTGGTTTATGGTTACACGATCAGAACTATGCAGTTTATGATGTTCAACCAATGGGGTGAAAAGATATTTGAAAGCAGTAATCAAACAATTGGTTGG
>JBKJPO010000273.1:0-2584 GCA_046595095.1 Chitinophagaceae bacterium | reverse complement strand
GAAATAATTTTTTGCATTATAATAGCAGATATCTTTAACCATGCTTCCTATCCACCCAATATCATTTGGTATTTCTCCTTTTTCTATATCATTGCCGAGCAGGTTGCAAAGTATTCTTCTGAAATATTCATGTCTTGAATAAGATAAAAAACTACGGGAATCAGTGGTCATGCCCACAAAAGTGCTGATCAATGAAAGATTGGCCAAAGTGTTTAATTGTTTTTCGATCCCGTCTTTCTGATCAAGAAACCACCAGGCGGGGCCATATTGTATTTTCCCTTTTATTTCGCTGTTACTGAAATTTCCCGCCATTGCAGCAAACAATTCATTATCCGCCGGATTAAGATTATAAATTATAGTGCGGGATAATTGATCGGTATGATCCAGTTTATTTAAAAAAGCAGATAATCTTTTTCCCTGATCCCAATCCCCGATAGAATCAAAACCACAATCCGGCCCGATTGTACTCAACATCCTGCTGTTGTTGTTCCTCAATGCACCCAAATGAAATTGCTGAACCCATCCTTTTGCATGGTACATTTTGCATAGTTCAATGAGCACGTGCCCTGCAAAATCCTCCGGCTGGGAAAAAACAGCATCTTTATCTTTAATGAAACGCTTGAATTCATCAGCAGAACCATTCTTTAAACCGGTGGCAGGCGGCATTACTGATAGTCCGTGATCTGCTACCCGGCAGCCGTTTTTATGAAAATAATCAACCCTTAACTGCAATGCATTCAGCAAACTTTCCATATCCTTTATTACAGTACCACTTGCCTTTTCTAATTTACCCAGGTATACCATGAATACTTCCCGGTCATCTATTTTTAAAATATTATCCGGTCTGAAACTGGGTAACACTTTAATATTAAATCCTTCTTCTTTTATCTTCCTGTGAGATTCAAGGCTATCGCATGGGTCATCAGTAGTTCCCAGCATTTCCACATTAAATTTTTTAAGAAGGGAGCGGGTGGAAAATTCATCTTCCTGAAGCAAAGAATTACAGTGATTATATATTTCAGGAGCTGATTGTTCATTAAGTAACTCGTCAATGCCAAAGGGGTTTAATAATTCCATTTGCGTCCAGTGAAAAAGAGGATTTTTTAGAGTGTAAGGAACCGCTTTTGCCCACCGCAAAAATTTTTCTTCATCAGTTGCATTACCTGTAATAAATTTTTCAGGAATACCTAACGCCCGCATTGCTCTCCATTTATAGTGATCACCCCTGAGCCAGATTGAAGTAAGGTTATCAAAGTTTTTATCTTCCTCTATTTCTTTTGGCGATAAATGATTATGGTAATCAATTATAGGAAGGTCCTTTGCATATTCATGATATAATTGCCGGCCAGGTTCATTGCGAAGTAAAAAATCTGAGGTAAGGAAAGAGGAGGTTTTCCTGTTTCTTGTTTTTTTATGTAATGATAGATCTTCCATCTCTTTTTTTTTAACAGATTAGAATTTAAATATTTTATTCACACATCGAACGAAGTATTCCTAACTCCAGGCCTCTTAATTCAGCTAATCCTTTTAATCTTCCAATTGCTGAATAACCGGGGTTTGTAACTTTATGCAGGTCATCAAGCATCTGGTGTCCATGGTCCGGCCGGAAGGGAATCGGTTTATTTTTTGTTTGCTGAATTAATAACAGTTCTTTCATTACTGCATACATGTCCACGTCACCATTAAGATGATCAGCTTCGAAAAAATTTCCCTCCGCATCTTTTTTTACATTGCGTAGATGAATAAAATGAATACGATCGCCTATTGTTTTTGCCATGCCAGGTAAATCATTGTAAGCTGATGCACCTAATGAGCCAGTACAAAAACAAACGCCATTCGCAGGATTGTTTACCTTCTTCAGAAAATAATTAAAATCTTCCTGCGTGCTTACGATCCTTGGCAAACCAAGGATAGGGAAAGGCGGATCATCCGGATGAATGGCCAGTTTTACTCCACATTCTTCCGCCACAGGGCTTATTTCACTTTGAAAGTAGCAGAGGTTATCACGTAATGCTGTGGCATCAATATCAGTATATTGATCCAGCTTTTTCAACATATCCGAAGTCGTTGATTTTTTCTCCCCGGGGATGCCAAACATAATTACAGCAGATAAATCATCCGATTGTTTTTCGGAATAATTTTTAAATCTTTCCTCTGCTTGCTTTAAAATAGAAGAGGAATAACAAAGTTGTGCATTTTTTCTTTTTAAAATAAAGAGGTCAAATATTGCAACATCGATCCAGTTAAAGTAAAGCGCCAATGATCCGGTGGGCATTTTATATTTCAGATCAGTCCTCGTCCAGTCATTTACCGGCATAAAATTATATGTTATCACCGGAATGCCACAAGTAGCCACATTGCGGATGGAATTTTTATACCTTTCAATATATTCTTTATAATTCCCGCTTCTTGTTTTGATGGATTCATGAACGGTTATACTTTCTACAACCGACCATTTCAGCCCTTCTTTTTCTACAACATCTTTTCTTTTTTTAATTTCCTCTGTCGTCCATATATCTCCATGAGGTATATGATGCAGTGCAGTTACAATACCTGTAGCACCCGCCTGTTTCACATGTGGCAA
>JBKJPO010000236.1:0-2975 GCA_046595095.1 Chitinophagaceae bacterium | reverse complement strand
CTATGCCAGGGAGCATGGCCCAGTCTTCAAAACCACAACTATGAGACAATTTTATGCTGGGTTCATTATGGGCAAAGATGTAGCCCAGCAGCGTTTTAATTTTCATAGAAGGGCATTGCGAAATGGCATAGTCCAGCAGACTTTTACCATAACCTTTTCCCCTGGAATCCGGATGGAGGTAAATACTTATTTCGGCAGTAGCATTGTAGGCCAGTCTTCCATAAAAACTTTGAAAACTTATCCAGCCAATCATTTCATTATTCGCGAATTCAACGATCCATAGTGGCCTGTAATTAGGTTGGTGTTCTTTAAACCAATGTATCCTGCTTTCTACAGTCACCGGTTCCAGGTCGGCAGTTGACATACGGCCAGGGATAGTCGAATTATAGATGTCAACAATAGCCGGGAGTTCTTCGAGTGATGCATCTCTAAAAAATATTTCTTCCAATTGTACTATTTATCCTGTAGATGTAATTATTCATCGGGAAAGAATTTTTGAAGACAGTCATCACCAACTGCCTTACTGCTACTGCCTTACTGCTACTGCCTTACTGCCACTGCCTACTGCCTACTGCCTACCACCCACTGGTTCAAAAACCGGATCATCCGGGTTAAACGGCTTCCCGGGATCCACCCGCTTTCCATCAACAAACCTTTTTTGATCGTGGACATTATCTACTAATTTTAATTTCCATTGCTTATTTATAAAGATCCATGTCTCGGTTTGAAGGACGCTTGTTTTTACTTCCCTGATTTTACCAGCCAGGTCTCTT
The DNA here is from genome assembly GCA_046595095.1 of Chitinophagaceae bacterium. Classification (GTDB taxonomy): domain Bacteria; phylum Bacteroidota; class Bacteroidia; order Chitinophagales; family Chitinophagaceae; genus Ginsengibacter. The sequence continues at coordinate 2,202 of JBKJPO010000236.1, read as the reverse complement.
TTTCTTGCAGCCTCCTGGAAAACATCAACAACTGCCACGAGTTTATTATCAGAAAGCCTGAGATTGAGGATAGTGTTTTTAATATTGTATGGTGGGATACTATTGGTAATGAATTGACGGGAATACTCTTTCATACTTTCATGATCATGAACTCTTCCATCCGGGGTGACGGAATGGAAATCGGCAGTTTTGAAACTTAATATTTTGGCCATGTTCCTGCTTTCCATCGCTGCTGCCAGGGCTATATATCGCTTATTTATAATTTTTTTTATAGAATCAATTGCTAAAGTATCCTGCCCATAACTATAAACGGATAGCAGCGTAGTAATACATGCTAGCTTTATGCTTAAATTCATCCCAGATCATTTAATAAAATGTAGATAGCCATAAAAAAATAAAACAAAAGCATACTCGCACAGTCATACTATCCAGGAAGATTTTGTACAAGTATGCTTAATATCAACAAAGATTCCCCAAGTTATTTGCCTGGATTAATATGGAAGCCATTTTGCAGATTAGCGTATCCTCCCTTTCATTTCCCAACTCATAACTCAGATCTACAAAACGCTTATTTCAACTCCACCAACAGCTTCTCATTCGCTTCAATAAAAAATTCATTCTTTGCTTCTTTTGCCAGCTCCAGTGATTTGCCCGCTGCTATTTTTGCATCTGCTTTCTTACCTAATTTCACCAGGGCATTTGCTTTTTGATGATATGCAGAAACACTTTTGGGATTTTGCTGTATGGCCTTATCAAACCATGCAAGGGCAGTATTCATGTCTTTTCCATTATTCATATAATACATGGCAGCATTGAAATATGGGCGGGAATCTTTGATGAGCAGATTATCAATTTGCGCCATCACTTTTTTGTCTGTTTCTGCGGTAATGGGTAAAGTAACCATGATATCATCCCACATGAGTTGGAGATCGGCGGCATCGGATTTTATATTTGCAAATGCAAGTGTGAATGTCTCAACCTTATCTTTTAGTTTGACAGACTTAGCCACAACACGAGCCAGGTCATTTTCCTGTTTGTAACCCTCGGGACCTGTTACGTCGGTTTGCTTTGAAATGATGAATGTCCATTCATCCTTGCCCGGTATGGTGATCAGGCCATACTTTCCTGCAGGAACTTTTTTATCGCCGATGCCCACTTCTTCACCAAAAGTAATTGTGGTAGCTGTGTTTGCACCGGTACGCCAAACTTTATCATATGGAACAAGTTCGCCAAAAATTTTACGCCCCTTTACGCTTGGCCGGGAATAAGCTAATTCAATTGATGACAAGGCAAAGTTCTGCTTTGTGGTTTGTGTAGGACTGAGCTGGGGAGTTGTTAATGGTTGTGCATCGACTGCAATAAAGAGAAACAATGCAGCAATGGCGGGGAATATTCTTTTTATCATAACAATAATTTTAGGCATTAAAGTTATGGGTATATAATGAAAGATGAAATAGTGTTTGGGGCGGGGGGCAGTTGGCAGTGGCAGTTGGCAGTGGCAGTTGCAGTTGCAGTTTGTAGTGGCAGTGGGCAGGTAGGGAGTCAAAGTTTTATACAAGTTTTAAAATTAAAGCCGGGAAGGCTTTTACTTTCCGCAAAAAAAGGATCGGCAGGCAGGAATTATAAAATAGTAGCGCCCGTCATTATAATATGAGCATCAATTTTAAAAAGAAGATGCATGCCGGCAGTTCAGCCGCAAGAGGGATGGAAACGGAAAACCCGGAGCTGAAGCTTTGTGTGTTGGGGCTGTGGCGAGGATTTGCAGTGAACAGCCCGACCCGAAGCTGTGCGTGGGTTTGTGCGGAGGTTGCGAGGGGCTTGCCCAAATAATTTTTTCAAAAGAAAAGTGACGGTATTCCGCCTGATCAATTTTTCTTATCCTTCTTTTTAGTTTCTTCCGGAAAATATTTTTGGAGAAGTGCGGAAAACTCAGGCGATTTCCGAATGAAGTCAAGATCATTATCGCTGCTGATCATAAAGTAATTTCCAAATCCAAGTTTCAAAGCTTTTTCAAGACTTTGGATTGCGGTTTTTTTATCCTTTTTCAGGGCATTGTAACAGGCATGATGATACCAAGTAAGCATATCATTTTGTTTATAATTGAACAGCTGGGAAAAAATATGTTCATAAGCATCAGCCTGGTATTTGCGATTCGTGTCGCGAATACAGCAATATAGTAGTGAGGTGTAACCAATATATCGC
>JBKJPO010000069.1:0-19799 GCA_046595095.1 Chitinophagaceae bacterium | reverse complement strand
AAAGCCAACGGGGTTACCATTACTCCTTTGAATAAATATTATTTAGGAAGATACGTTAAGACAGTAAGGGTGTTTAATCAATAAAAACTTCAATCTTTTATAATAGTGAGATGGCCGGTATCTTATTATTGCCCTTAATGAAGAAATAAAATTTTCATTTACCCCTAAACGTGGGTTTCCTTTTTTCCAAAAAAGCTGATGCGCCTTCTTTCATATCATCAGTTGCGAAGCAAGCTGCGAATCCATCAAGTTCTATTGCGTAACCATCTTTTTTTTCATTATTTACTGCATTCGTTGCTTCAATGATTTTGGCAATGGCAAGAGGTGCTTTTGAATTTATTACGCTGAGAATCTCCTTGCATTTGGGTAAGAGTTCTTCAAGAGGTAATACATGGTTTACTAATCCATATTGCAAAGCAGTTTGCGCATCCAGCATATAACCTGCAAGTAAAAGTTCAAGTGCCCTGCCTTTCCCAATAAGTTGAGCCAGCCTTTGTGTGCCTCCATAACCGGGAATCAGCCCAAGATTGACTTCAGGTTGACCAAATTTAGCATTATCCGAAGCTATCCTAAAGTGGCAGGCCATGGCTAATTCGCATCCACCACCAAGGGCAAAACCATTAACGGCAGCAATGATGGGTTTGGGGGAATTTTCTATTTTACAAAAAATATCGCCTCCTCTTTTTGCAAGTGATCGGCCTTCCTCTACAGTGAGACCAGTGAACTCGCTGATGTCGGCACCAGCAACAAATGCCTTTGATCCGCTACCCGTGATAATCACAGACCTAATCTCTTTGTTGATATAGACATCGTTGATCACATTGTCGAGATCTGTCATCACATCCTTGTTAATGGCGTTAAGTTTATCAGCGCGGTTAATCGTTATAGTTAGTATGTTGTTTTCCAGTGAAGTGATGAGAGTTGAGTACATTTTTAATGGTTAATGGTTAATTAGGAATTCAGGATTAAAATGTTTTATTTTCTTTTACCCATGATTTAATATAATCCGCGATCTCGGTTGTCGTTGTACCGGGAGGGAACAATTTACCGACGCCCATGTCATTTAATAGTTTCATATCGTCTGCAGGAATTATTCCGCCACCTGTTAGGAGTACATCGTTCATCTCCTTTTCTTTCATCAGCTGCAATAATTTCGGAAAAACCGTATTGTGTGCTCCACTAAGGATACTTACACCGATTGCATCAACATCTTCCTGCAGTGCAGCGTTGACAACCATTTCCGGAGTTTGCCGGAGCCCGGTATAGATCACTTCCATTCCGGCATCCCGAAGTGCGGTTGCGATTACTTTAGCTCCGCGATCATGGCCATCCAACCCTACTTTAGCCACCAAAACCCTCAGTGGGCGGCTCTTTTTTTCTATCATTACATAAATATTAAATGCATGTAAAAGTAAGCATCAATTACTACTTGCCGCTTGCCTTTCGCAGAAAGGAAGATTTCAAGTCTACGAGCCCTTTGCCGATTATGGTATTTACTTTTGCACCCGTTGGTCAAAATATATTTTATCATATTCCCCGATATGGCCTTGCCAACGAGTTCAGAATTTTTTACTGAAGAAAATTCCTGGAAAATCTCCTCTTGCCCGGATGTTCAACCGCAATTTAAGATCAGTGCGAAGCTATATGTTCTAAAAAACTGATTATTCGCTTCCTGGTCTCCTGGTTTCCTAATAGATTGGCAATCGAGAAAACTGCCGGCCCCATTTTACTGCCTACTAAAATGATCCGGAAGATCATCTGCAATTCCCCCAATTTGATATTTTGAACCGCTGCCAATTCTTTGAATTGAGTTTCCAGTTCAATCTCATTTATTTCTTCGCCGTTTGCCAATATTTCAGAGAATGAATTAAAAAAACCTGCTTTAAATTCATCCCATTTTGGTTTTACTGAAGCAAGGTCATATGTAGAAGGCTGTGTGAAAAAAAATCCTCCCTGGCTAATAAAATCTGTTAATAATGTGCAGCGGTCCTTGATTAATACTACTACTTCCCTGAGTTTGTTTTGATCAACATCTATTCCTTTGGCGATAAAAATTTCTGCAACCAGATCTGTGAGTTTAACGGGATCATATCTTTTTATCCATTCATGATTGAACCATTTCGCCTTATCAAAATCGAATTTAGCCCCCGTTTTATGAACACGGCTGATGGAAAATTTTTCGATCATTTCTTGCAGGGAGAAAATTTCCTGCTCTGTACCATCATTCCAACCGAGCACAGCAAGTATATTAAGAAAAGCTTCAGGGAGAAACCCCAACTCTTTGAATCCTTTTACTAATTCGCCGGACTTAGGATCCTGCCAGTTCATCGCGAATACAGGGAAACCAAGCCGTTCCCCATCGCGCTTGCTCAGTTTCCCGTTGCCATCAGGCTTCAGTATCAAGGGCAGGTGAGCCCATTGAGGCATTGCTTCTTCCCATCCAAGATATTTCCAAAGCAAGATGTGCACAGGTGCACTTGGCATCCATTCTTCACCACGAAATGCATGCGTAATCTTCATAAGATAATCATCAACGACTACTCCAAGATGGTAGGTAGGCATGCCGTCGGCCTTGAGCAATACCTTATCATCAATGTTATTTGTATCAAATTCCATCTCCCCTCGGATCATATCAGTAAAGGTGACAAATTCATTTTCCGGGATTTTGATACGGATGACAAATGGAGTGCCTGAGTCAATAAGGTGCTGAGTTTCTTCCGGCATCAAGTTGAGGGAATTTTTCATCTTGCTCCTAATATGCTGATCATATTGAAGACTATGGCTCCCTGAAGCCTTCAATTGTTCCCGCATATTTTCGATTTCTTCCGTAGTATCGAAAGCATAATATGCATGCCCTGATTTTACCAGGTTCATAGCAAACTCTTTGTAAAATACTTTTCGTTCGCTCTGGCGGTAAGGAGCATACGGGCCACCCGCGTGAGGACCTTCATCGGCCGGGAGACCACACCAGTCGAGACAATTTAAGATGTATTCTTCAGCACCCTCTACATATCGGGATTGATCAGTATCCTCTATTCTCAGTACAAAATCCCCATCGTTCTGCCTGGCAAATAAATAATTATATAAAACTGTGCGAACACCGCCGAGGTGCAGGCCACCGGTAGGACTGGGCGCAAAACGCACGCGTATTTTTTTATTCATGGTTCAAAGATAATAGAATCGATTGCTACCAACATATCGTTCCGTGCGGAAACACGCTAAATATCTATTCGTTTTCTATCCACCAAACCGTTGCATGAGTATAGTCATTAAACGCATACAATTTTTCTATATACCACATATGCTGAGCAGAAATCGAGAATTCAGAAAATTTTGATAAGGGCATTTCAGTGTTCCATTAGAACGCATGGTGCTGCTAAGCAGGAGGTAAACTTAAACTGCATGTTTAAAAAACCTAATTTGCCTTATGTTTTACTTTGTCAAAACGCCATGGTGGCTCAGGAAATTTTTTCCTGAATGCACCTGGGAAATGGAAGAGGGAGCAAAAAAAATTTATCTCAGTTTTGACGATGGCCCTCATCCCCATGCAACACCGTTTGTACTTGAAGAATTAGCAAAATATAATGCACGTGCTACTTTTTTTTGTATTGGTAAAAATGTAATTAGACAATCCTCAATATATCAACAATTGATTACAGCAGGACATGCTACGGGCAATCATACATTTGATCACCTGAATGGCTGGAAGACAGGTGATGACGAATACCTCCGGAATGTTGCCATGGCCGGGGAGGTTATCCAATCAGGATTGTTCAGGCCGCCCTACGGAAGAATTAGCAAGGCTCAGCTCAGGAAAATTAAAAATATTCCTTACGGCCTTAAGCCAATTATGTGGACTGTGTTGAGTGGTGATTTTGACAGGAATATTTCAGAGAAGAAGTGTTTGCAGAATGTAATCAAGAATACTACAGATGGTTCCATCATTGTTTTCCACGATAGTGAAAAAGCGTTTACTAAGCTACGTTATGTACTGCCCAGGGTGCTCCGGCATTTCTCCAGTCTTGGATATAGTTTTGAGAAAATAGAAGGCTAATTCAAAATGACAAAATTATGACAATTGGCTAATGCATTTGGGGGTTAATATGTCAACTCAAAAGTCAATGCTCTAAAATTCTTTACAGGCTTAGGGTTGAGGAGAATGGTTTGATTAAAAAAAATTGGGCCGGGGTAGAAACCCAGGCCCGTTTTTAATCCGTACCCTATGAAAACTGTCGTGAAGTTACAATACTTTTAAAATTTTGCAACAAAATTTTTTAGTGCAATGTAACCGTGTGCGACACACCATTGATAGTGATAACAGCCTGGTTATCGCAGCTGCCATTTCCATAGTTTAATAATGCTACCTTGTTGTCGCGGGTTATTCTTACAATGCCTTTTACAATCCACCGGCAATTGAATTTTTTAATCAATGGCTCAACAATGATCGATGACCATGTGTGCCCTCCGCTATTTGAGCCACGTGCTCCACCGGTAATCCTGAATACATCATCAAGAGGAAAAAAGTTAGTTCCGTTGCCCTCAATTTGAAGAATATTTTTTTCACTGTCCCACTTCCTCCAGCGATTTGAAACTGTGTTGGTTACTTTTCCGTCGATAACTTTTACGCTCCATCCCAGCATGTTTGAGGTGCTTGTATTCTCAGTGATGTGAATGCCTTCAATTTTAAAGCTATCTACATGGTAATTAATAAAAGTAGTTGTAGCTTTTTTACCCGGCACAACCATATGACCGGTGTAAACTGTAACAATCTTTCCTTTTCTTAATCTACCATCTCTGCCCAAACAGCCATTACCAAAATCTGTAGTAACGGTTTTTGGAAATACACCCGGGGTAAGTGGACTTACTGTTACAGTAAAGCAACGATGTGAATCAGGTGCGTTTGTTCTGCCTCCATCTACACTTGTACGACCACCGAGACCTATACCAGCTCCAAGGCCAATATTTTCTCCAACATCAGTTGAGCTTACGCCCATTGCGATATTAAATACGTCGTCGTACTCTGTTTCAGCAGTTACATCATCAGCTACAGCTTCCATTGTAGCCGGATCCTGGGGTTCTTCTGCTGTAAGGCTATTGTCCTTTTTGCATGAAGAAAAGGTCATAGCGACAATCATTGTCAGCGCCGTGAGCCAGTTTAAGAGGTTGTTCTTTGTTTTCATAACAATAAAATTTATTAGGTAATTTAATTAAAGCGTTACTAGGACGGGGGTTGCTTATAAAGGTTTAAAAGGTAGTTAAAATATTTTTAAGGTAATTTCGATATTCAAACGTTCCGTTTCTCAATCTGTTGTACGGACCCAGAGATTATCCGCGTATTCAGATGAGTGTTAACGATTTCAAACTCCGGATGCAACACCATGATCGATACCCATACCCATCTTTATCTTCCCGAATTTGATATCGACCGTGATGAAATGATACAACGAGCCTTCGATAAAGGAGTTACACGGTTTTACCTCCCAGCTATTGACAGTTCTGTAATCGAAGATATGTTTGCCCTGGAAGGAAACTATCCTACCCAATGTTTTGCCATGATGGGATTACATCCCTGCTCGGTAAAAGAAAATTTTGAAGAGGAATTGAGGATCGTGGTGGATTGGTTGAATAGAAGAAAATTTGCGGCCATTGGCGAGATTGGTCTTGATTTTTACTGGGATAAAACATTCAGCATACAGCAATATGCGGCGTTTACCCGGCAGATGGATCTTGGGCTTCAATATGAATTGCCTATTGTAATCCATTCGCGTGATGCAGTGCAGGAATGTATTGATGCGGTTAGGCCATATGCAAACCGGGGACTACGGGGTATCTTTCATTGTTTTAGTGGAACTCTTGAGCAGGCAAATGAGATTTCGGGGTATGGCTTCATGCTTGGAATAGGAGGGGTGCTTACTTATAAAAATTCGGGCCTGGATAAAGTGATCGCAAATGTTTCGCTGGAACATATCGTTCTTGAAACAGATGCCCCATATCTTACGCCACTTCCATTTCGAGGCAAGCGTAATGAGAGCAGCTATCTTAGTTATGTTGCAGAAAAGCTTTCAGAAATTAAATCAATACCTGTTGAAGAGATCAGCCGCATTACTTCGGAGAATGCAGCAAAGATTTTTAGTTGAATGCAGGCCTGTTCTATAAGATCTGGATGCTAACGGAGAAGTATGCCAGCGGATACTCCTTAACATTGACCGGGCCAAAGACAATCAATCCCATCGGTAATCATGTGCATCATCAAACCAATTGCTATAACTCTTGTCCGAAGAGGGAATAATAATATGATATACAATCCAATTGCGACGTAGCTGTGCAAAGGGTGGAATCCTATGCTGCATCGGCAAGGATCAAAGACTGGTATAGCAAGAAGATGATCAAGATCAACCAGCATGGTCAAAAGGAATATCATTGATGTCCTGGTGAAATTATTTTTGTAAAACAGGTATGCTACCAGGATAGGAAATACAAAATGCAAAAAGTAGTGAATAAATGTCTGCATGGAAGCAAATATAAGTAGGCAGTGGCAGTTTGCAGTAGCAGTAGCAGTAGGCAACTAGTGCAGCGACTGCAACTGCAAACTGCCACTGCCTACTCAGAATCTGGCACATTAATCGTGTACTTTCAAGCTATATGAAATACATTATCGGAATAGCGCTTATAGTGCTGGGATCCTGCGACTTTCTTGAGGATAAAGAGGCAGGAAAAAAACCTCTCCCCGAACAAATGACTTACTCCTACGCTTGTCTTGAAAAGGAAGGCGGTGAAGGTAAGGCCAAAGAAATTTTGCGAGATGCCGATGAGGTAATTAGTAAAGCAACTTCACTCATCCCTATAAGCGATAAGGAGCAAAATGAATTCGGCGAGATGTTTCTCGAAGAAGCCCGGAAGGATAAAAATTTCGATATCAATACTACGGATCCGGTTATACCAAAATTAGAAAGTATAATGCAGCAGTTGCTGGACGCAAGAAAATCCCCTTCTTCTATAGCGTATATGATTTACCTGCTTACAGACACAGCCAACATCAATGCCTTTACAGTTGGTGGTAAAATATTTGTAAATAAAGCCATCATAGCTAAATGTAAAAATGATGACCAGTTAGCTGCGATCATCGGTCACGAAATCGGGCACAATGAACGTGGGCATATCAAGCGCTCACTACAGAAGTTGAAAGCCACCGAAAAAGTGTTTGGCGATAATGCCGGTATAGTATTCCAGTTATCAAAATTACTCACAGGGAGTTTCAACCAGAAGAATGAACTGGAGGCAGATTATTATGGGATTGACCTTACCTGGAAGATCGGTTACAACATTTGTGCGATAGAAGCATTCTGGAAAGATATGAGTACGGGCGAAGAGCATAGTGACTTTGAAGATTTCTTTAGGACGCATCCATATTCAGATCAAAGAAGCAAATGCTTGAAAGCACATCGGGAAAAGAATTTTGGAGTAAAATGTTTGGAGTAGTTGGCAGGGGCAGGGGCAGTTGCAGTGGGCAGTTAGCAGAGGCAGTGGCAGTTGCACGCTTGGTGTGAATATGTCTTAAAATTGATAAAGTAATTAGTCATACTTTTTTTTTATTTTTAATATGTGCCTCACTGGTAATGCTACTGCCACTGCCACTACAATCACAAAAGATTCATACAGATGTCATCATACATATTAGCCTTAGACCAGGGTACTACAAGCAGCCGTTCAATTTTATTTGATAAGATTGGAACCATAATAGCTGTTGCGCAAAAAGAATTTACCCAAATCTTTCCAAAACCTGGTTGGGTTGAGCATGATCCGGTAGAGATATGGCAAAGCCAATTGGCAACTGCAAAGGAAGTGTTGGACACGGCAAAAATTTCTGCCGGTGATATTGCTGCAATTGGCATCACCAATCAACGGGAAACAACAGTGGTATGGGATAGAAATACAAGTGAACCGATTTACAATGCTATAGTTTGGCAAGACAGGAGAACAGCTTCTTTTTGCGATGAGTTAAATGAGAAAGGATTGGGAAAAAACATACAGGAAAAAACCGGGCTAGTGATTGACGCCTATTTCAGCGGTACGAAAATAAAATGGATCCTGGATAATGTTGCAGGAGCAAGGGAGAAAGCGCTCAGTGGCCTATTATGTTTTGGCACCATTGATACCTGGCTATTGTGGAAACTGACTAATGGTAAAGTTCATGCTACTGATGTAAGTAATGCCAGTCGTACAATGCTTTGCAATATTGAAACCTGCCAATGGGATGGGGAACTGGAGAGAATATTGGATGTTCCAGGCAATATGCTTCCGCAAATACGCAGCAGCAGTGAAGTGTATGGTAGTACAACTTTGTTGGATGATAAAACCGAAGTCCCAATTTCAGGTATTGCAGGCGACCAGCAGGCTGCACTCTTCGGGCAATTGTGCATACAACCGGGCATGGTTAAAAATACCTATGGCACCGGGTGTTTTATGTTGATGAACACCGGCGAAAAAATGATTGTTTCAAAAAATAATCTATTAACTACTGTAGCATGGAAAATTAATGGCATTACTGAGTATGCATTAGAAGGAAGTGTATTTATAGCCGGCGCGGTAGTGCAATGGTTAAGAGATGGATTAGGAATTATTAAAGCCTCTGCTGAAGTAGAAGCCCTGGCACTGCAGGTAAGCACAACTGATGGTGTGTATGTAGTACCGGCTTTTGCAGGGCTGGGTGCTCCTTATTGGAACCAACATGCAAGAGGAACAATTACGGGATTAACAAGAGGCAGCACATCTGCACATATAGCAAGAGCCGCTGTGGAAAGTATTGCATATCAAACTATGGATGTGCTAAAAGCGATGGAGGCAGATAGTGGAATCAGCATTAAAGAATTAAGGGTAGATGGAGGCGCAACAAAAAACAATTTATTAATGCAGTTTCAAAGTGATGTTCTAAATACAAAAGTAGTTCGGCCAACTATTACAGAGACTACAGCTTTAGGTGCCGCATATCTTGCCGGTCTTGCAACAGGTTTTTGGAAAAGCATTGATGAGTTGCAACAACAATGGCAGGTTGAAAAAATATTTTCTCCATCAATGACAGAAGCAGATAGAAACGAGTTAACCAACGGATGGAAAAAGGCTGTTAGCGCTTCCTTAGCGATAGCATAAACATTAGTGCTAATTAAATGAATAGAAATGAACAGCTAGTTAAACTCAGGCAGGGAGAGCAATATGATATTCTGATAATTGGTGGTGGTGCTACTGGCCTGGGATCTGCAGTTGATGCGGCTTCGAGAGGTTACAAAACATTGCTGTTAGAGAAATATGATTTTGCGAAAGGCACATCGAGCCGTACTACGAAGTTGGTTCATGGCGGAGTAAGATACCTTGCCCAGGGCAATTTTCGTTTGGTGAGGGAAGCGTTATTCGAACGTGGAAGGCTTTTACAGAATGCCCCACATGTTTGCCATACATTAGCTTTTGTAGTGCCTTCTTACAAATGGTGGCAAAAATGGTATTACGGAATTGGATTACGGATGTACGATTTTCTTTCGGGTAATTTAAGTTTAGGGAAAACAAAATTGCTTTCGAAAAAACAAGTCTTAGCTCATTTGCCTGATTTGTCTGTAAATAATTTAACAGGTGGTGTTTTATATTTTGACGGACAGTTTGATGACAGCAGGTTGGCTGTAAATCTTGCTCAAACAGCGATCGAACATAGTGCTGTAGTTATTAATTATTTCGGTGTATCCGGTTTTACTAAAGATGGAGCTATCATAACGGGGGTGAAAGCAAAAGATGAAATCAGTGGAGATGAATTTGAGATCAGAGCAAAAGTAGTTATCAATGCAACCGGGGTTTTTGGAGATTCAATACTCCAGTTAGCAGAAGGAAATTCAGAAAAAACGATTGCTGCATCGCAGGGAATTCATTTGGTTGTTGAAAAACATTTTTTTAGAGGCGATTCCGGTATGATGGTACCGAAAACAGATGATGGCAGGGTTTTATTTGCCATCCCATGGCATAATAAATTGTTATTAGGCACAACAGATACACCCGTACAGGATATAACGACTGAGCCCAAACCATTAATGGATGAAATAAACTTTATTATAGATCACTTTAACAGGTATGCATCATCAGATATTAAAATCTCTGATGTAAAAAGCGTATTTGTGGGCTTACGACCTTTGGCAAAATTGAGTCATGAAAAGAAAACTGCTGTAATGCCAAGGGATCATTCCATTAAACTGATGACCTCGGGATTGGTGCATGTTACGGGTGGTAAATGGACAACATACCGAAGTATGGCAGAACACACAATTGACAAAGCAATACAATCTGGCGGATTAATATTTTCAGCTTGTAAAACCAAACATTTAAAAATCCATGGTGGTGCTGACAATAAAATTCATACTCATTTATCAGTTTATGGAACAGACGCAATAACAATAAACCAAACTATGGAAGATGATATTTCCTTATCAGAAAAAATTCATCCCTTATATTCATATACAAGAGCAGAAGTAAAATGGTTTATTGAAAACGAGATGGCAATAACGATAGAAGATATTTTAGCAAGAAGAATGCGATTACTTTTTCTTGATGCCAAATCTGCGATCGAAGCAGCACCGTTAGTAGCGGCCATGCTTGCATCGCTTACCGGCAAAAGTTCAAAATGGGAAAAGGAGCAGCTTGAGGAATTTAGCAACCTTGCGAAAAATTATTTACTTTAACAAGGTTCAAGAGGTTTAAAAGGTTCAAGAGGTTCAAGAGGTTCAAGAGGTTTAAGAGGTTTAAGAGGTTTAAGACGTTACCTAGAATGTGAAATCATGTATGAAGGAAACAGACTCTTATCCACTTATTCAGCCTAAACCTTTTGAACTTAAACCTCTTAAACCTCTTAAACCTCTTAAACCTCTTGAACCTCTTAAACCTCTTGAACCTCTTAAACCTCTTGAACCTCTTGAACTTTGTGTTAGTTAAGCACACTCAGGTCCTTATCAACCGGGATGGTTTCCTGCTCTTTTATCTTTGCCCAACCTCCCAATATATTTCTTAGATTATGTAATCCCTGTCTTTTCATCAGGGAGGCAGCGATTACACTCCTGTAACCTCCAGCACAATGAAGATATAGGTTTTGGTTGTTTTCGAAATTAACAATTAAGGCAACATCGGTCATTTCAGAAAGAGGGAGATTTATCGCATCTTTTACATGCCCGTCTGCATACTCCGGTTCGCGTCGTACATCGATTACCACAATGTTTGAATCATGAGGCAAATCCATTGCGAATTCATCAGCTTCAACGTCAATGATGAGATCAATATGCTCACCTGCTTTTTTCCATGTTTCAAATCCCCCCTCCAGATATCCTTCAACTTTATCAAATCCAACCCTTGCAAGCCTGATGATCGTTTCTTCTTCCTTACCAGGTTCGGTAACAATCACCAGGGGATGATGAAATGGAAGAATGCTTCCTGCCCATTCGGCAAAACGACCTTCCAGACCTATGAAAATTGAACCTGGAATAAAACCTTGTGTAAAATCCACACCCGCTCTCGTATCAAGTACAATAACATCTTTGTCGATTTTTTCTTTAAATAGCTCAACAGACAAAGCTGTAAGTCCTTTTGCCTTCACATCACTCAGGCTATCATATCCTTCTTTATTGATTCTTGCATTTACTGAAAAATATTTTGGTGCATCTGTCAATCCCGAGGTTATAGCCTCGATAAATTCTTCCCGTGTTTGAGGTTGTAATGCATAATTTGTTTTTTTCTGTTCCCCGATTGTGCTAAAAGTTTCGGGGCCGAGATTTTTACCACAACTGCTGCCAGCTCCATGAGCCGGGTACATTATGATCTCATCTGCCAACGGCATTATTTTATTCTGAAGCGTATCGTACATGATCGAAGCAAGTTCTTCACGGGTCATATTACCACTACTCAGGTCGGGTCTTCCCACATCGCCTACAAATAGAGTATCACCGGTAAAAATACAATATGGTACACCAGCTTCATCTCTTAGCAGGTAACAGGTAGATTCTAATGTATGGCCAGGTGTATGAATTACTTCGATCGTGATCTTGCCTACTTTAAAAATTTCACCATCTTTTGCCACGTGTACAGAAAATGAGGTCTCAGTTTCAGGCCCGAATATTATAGGTGCGCCGGTCTGCTTGCCAAGATCAATGTGACCACTTACAAAATCCGCATGAAAATGTGTTTCAAAAATGTATTTGATTGATGCGTTTTTCTCCTTTGCCAAATCAATATAGGTATCAGTATCCCTGAGTGGGTCAATGATGGCTACCTCGCCGTCACTTTCAATAAAGTATGTCGCTTCGCTGAGACATGCTGTGTATAATTGCTTAATGAGCATTTTTATCCTTTTATTTATTTTACTTTATCTCCTTAACCCATTACAGGCCAACGGCAGTAAAGGTAAGAAATAAAAAAAACGAGTGCAAAGTAGCACCCGTTTTATCTAAAGATTAAGTTTATGGTTTACCCGACAAGATCTTGTACGAAACCGCTAATCTCGTGGACACGCGTTTTATTAATTGTATAGTAGATAAATTTTCCTTCACGTTGGGTGCTAACAATGCCAGCCAGCCTAAGTATTGCAAGATGCTGTGAAGCAACAGATTGCTCAAGTCTTAGCTTTACATAAATTTCTGTAACGGTTAATTTTTTCTCTTCAGAAATGTATTTGATGATCTGTTGTCTTAGTTTATGATTCAATGACCTCAAAACCAACGCTGCTTTTTTTACAGAATGGTAATCCAGGTTTAACTGATTTTCATTCCTGGCTTCAGAAGCCTGCTGTTGGTCTGGCCGGGTTGCTTCCTGGAACATGTTAAATCGTTTAATTGTTTAGATATAAAATACCTTCAAAGATACACAATGCGGAGCAGAGGGAAGAATTCAGGAACTTATAAATTTTGATGTTCCAACATTTTATTTGCTATATCCCATGTTGAGGAAAAATACTACCAGTTAGCGATCGAAGAGAGAATTACATCAGAAAGCTTACAAAGTTTTGTTTCAAATAGTCCTATCCCGCACTGTATTTTAATGCTCTAAGAACATTTAATCTCAAACTGCTGGTTTTCTAACCTCAAATACAGTACCACCTATGAAAATATACAATTGAAAATGACATAGCTCTTTTAAGGAAAGGTATAATTACTCAATCCATGGGAATTCTTATTTTTTATTAATTGGGCTGAAGAAAGTTTTTAGATAGTATGGCTCTGCATAAGCTAGGTCTGTAAAGGATTTTAAGCGAAATGCGGAATCAGAAAGTATAGAAAAAGAATGAGCGTCAGATGTAGTTCCATCTGAGATGAAATTTTGATGTTGCAACATTTTTTGAAATTTTTGCGATCCATTTCCTGAAAAAACAACCGGATGTAATTCAAGGAATTCTTTGAAACTGTATTCATCTAATATTACGGCCGTGGGTGGAAATACAATATTGAGTTCTTCATCATAGATTGCTGTAAACACTTCTGATCTCCTGGCATCGATCATTGGGCAGAAAAGCAAATCCGTTCCGGTTTGTTCTTCAACTTGTCTTTTTTGAAGTATGGAAGAAAGGGCCATGGCTTCCAGGGTGTTTATCATTATCAGCGGCGTATCCAGGGCAAAGCAAAGGCCTTTTGCACTTGCAAGTCCAACGCGCAGTCCTGTATAAGAACCCGGACCCGATATTACAGCGATAGCATCAAAGCTTTTAAGATTGAAATTTTCCTCCCTGCACAATGTTTTTATTGCTGGTTGAACAAATGCAGCGTGATCTTTTTGATTACAGTTCTCTTTACTGGCGATTACTTTTCCATGAAATGAAACACTGATACACGCGTGCTCAGTTGCTGTGTCAATTTGTAAAATCAGTGCCATTAAATATTCGCTTATGCTTAATCGTTACCTAATTATCTCTAACCTCAGCAACCATTGCTGCTGCGGGAATATATCGTTTGTCAAATTTGCTTAACACAGTTAACAGATGCAGGATCTTTTCTAACCCGATCTTTTTACTCCATTCAAAAGGGCCTGCAGGGTAATTGGTACCTAATTTCATTGCGATGTCAATTTCGGATTTCGTACTAACGTTTTCGCCTAAAGCAAAATATGCTTCATTTACAATCATGGCAATTATCCTCGGGCTGATCATGCCTGGCTCATCGTTAGTAAAATGAATTTGTTTTCCCAGTAAGGTAACTATGGAATTCAAAGCTCCGGGTTGATTAGCCACAACTTCCCAAAGTTTTCTTTCCAGGAATCCTGGCCAGGCATTAATTCTTGAAACATGTGGCGGCAACGCAAGTTCTTCTAATGTATACGCAACAGCATTTATAAACACAGGTGAATTTGTAACACGGTAATCAACTGTCCTGAAATCATCTTGTAGATATATTACCAGGTCAGCTTCCATGCCCCATTCAAGTTGTTGTGCGCGGATTATTTTTGTCTCCTTGTCAATTGAATCAATCAATTCATCGTACAAAACATCTGGTGCGCATACTATTAATTTCATTAATCTTTTTTAGGCAAAAATAGGTTTGTTAATTGATGGAAAGTTTTGCATTTTGCCGGGTCAAAACCATATTATGAGTAAAGAAATCATTACAACCAAGGATGCGCCGGATCCAATCGGGCCTTATAACCAGGCAGTGCGTTTTGGTAATTTGTTATTCATTTCGGGCCAGGTCGCTTTGAAACCCGGGACAAATGATCTTGCTAATTCTGATATGATAGAAGAAACTCACCAGGTGATGCAAAATCTGAAATCAATCCTCACCGCAGCAGGAATGCATTTTTCACATGTACTAAAAACAACAATCTTCCTCAGCGATATGGATCTTTTTAGCCAGGTGAACGAAATCTATGGTAAATACTTTGATGGGGATTTTCCAGCCCGTGAAACTGTTGCGGTTAAGGGGCTTCCCAAAAATGTTAATGTCGAGATCAGTATGATCGCAGGCATTTAATTGTTGACTAATTAATTAAGCTCCTGTAAAGAATTAACCACAGCCCTCATCACCGGTCTTTCGCCCCTGGGAACGATCACGATAATTTTATCCTGGATCGTATCCCCATTTCTAAAAATATACCCTGCTTTAGTGCTGGTGGTTTTAGTATAGCTTTTACCTTCGCTATCTTTCTCCGTAGTTTTGAGCGGAATATAGAAAAGTTTTGCATATACTTTGCCCCCTTTGGAAGTCAACCTTTTGCCGGTAGCATTATTGCATTCAAAGTTCACTAACATATTGGGCGATTCCCCAAAAATAGTTTCCCTGTCAGCATAAAGTTTTGTACATCCGCTTTTGTTGGATGCATACAGTGTAATTTCATATCTTGAATATTCTTCATCTTTGACAGCTTTAACCTGTTCATTTTTGATGATATAACCATATTCAATTCCATTAGAGAGTACTGGTTTCTTTTCTTCCAGGTCAAGCATCTGGGCGAAATTCTGAAACGTGAGAAAACAGGAAATGATAAATAGGGTGATATTTTTTGCAGGCATAGTAAACAGGATTTGGTAAAAGATTTTTAACGATTAAATTATTTTTTTTTGGAACGCCAGGTAATCATAACAGCTAAGGTGCATAAATTTTTTCTAAATTCTCTGCATGACAGGGGTTTTACAATTATGCATGCTAATAAAATTTCGTACGAAGAACTTTATGCAATAATTGACCAGGTTGAAGGAATAGTTGTTACAACCCGGATCAGTCTTGATAAACAGATGATAGACAAAGCCAGGAAACTTAAATGGATCGGCAGGCTAGGTAGTGGGATGGAACTCATTGATGTCGATTATGCAAGCTCTAAAGGCATCAGGTGCTTTAGTAGCCCCGAAGGCAACAGGAATGCTGTAGCTGAACATTGCCTTGGCTTAGCTTTGAATCTCTGCAATAAAATGAGTAGCAGTTTTGATGAAATACGCGAGGGCAAATGGCTGAGGGAGGAAAACCGGGGAACAGAGATCACTGGTAAAACTATAGGCTTAATTGGGTTTGGAAATACAGGAAGTGCATTTGCAAAGTTGCTTGCCTCGTTTGATGTTACTATATTGGCATACGATAAATATAAATTTGGTTTTGGAAAAGGCTACATCAAAGAGGCCAATCTCGAACATATTGCCAGGCATAGCGACCTGGTGAGTTTTCATGTACCACTTACAAATGATACCAGGCATATGGCCGGCGAAAGTTTCTTCTCTTCCTTGCAAAAGCGACCCATTTTTTTGAATGCCAGCCGGGGAGAAGTGGTGGATACTGTTGCACTAATCAAAGCTTTAAAAAATAATCTTGTCAGTGCGGCCGGGCTTGATGTACTTGAAAATGAGAAACTGTCAACTCAAACTGAACCTGAACAGCAGCAATTAAATTGGCTTACCAGTCAAAAAAATGTCATAATAACTCCCCATATTGCAGGCTATACCCATGAATCTTTCCTTAAAATGGCAGAAGTTCTCTGGCAAAAGCTAGATTTAGTATAGCATATAAAAATTTTCTATCTTTGAATACATACAACGTCTTGGACTACTCCGGGACGTTGTATTTTTTTTCTTCATCCCTGAATGAATTTGTGGATATAAAATGACTGATCATGAGTGATATTAATTATGTAAAAAAGGAAACCTTTGAATTGATGAAGGCAGAATTGCATCAAATGCGTGCTGTGGACAGGCCAGCTGCATCGAGGGCAATCGGCGAGGCACGCGAAAAAGGCGATTTGAAAGAGAATGCTGAGTATGATGCAGCGAAAGAAGCCCAGGGGCTTCTTGAAGCAAGAATAAAACAATTGGAAAGCATCATTGCGATGGCAAGGATTGTAGAGGAAGATAGCATCGATACGAGTAAGGTTTCTATTCTTACAAAGGTTACAGTAACTAATATGGCTACTAAAAAAGAAGTTACTTACCAGATTGTTTCTGAAAAAGAAGCCGACCTCAAACTAAGCAAGATCTCCGCATCATCTCCGATAGGCAAGGGACTACTTGGAAAAGTTATTGGCGAAATCGCAGAAGTACAGGCTCCTGCCGGGATTATGAAGTTTCGGGTAGAGAATATTACGGCGTAGGAAACATTTATTTGCAAATTAATTGTTGAATGAGAAATTATTCAACTTTTTTTATTGTTACAAGCGTTGGCTCATCAGCATAATCTTTTACCACTAACCGTGGAATTGCCTGTGAAGAGAACCTTCAGGTTAGGCGAGTTGCGTTTTTACTCAGAAGATTTTTTTTCATCTACCACTGTAATATTTAATTGCACTTCATTCTTTGTCGTTCTGGAAAGTTTTCGACCTTTTGTAATAAATCCAATAACAAGGATCAGGAAGCCCACGCTGATCAATAAATATAAACCAATACCAATTGAAGTAGAAGTTTGTGTAAGCGTATTTATATCACCAAAGGTTTGCTGATCAGTAAGAATAAGCCCATAAACAGAGCATAGAATGGAAAGAATACAAATACAGACAAAAGAAAAACCGGACAGCCTTGATTTAATATTTCCAATCAATAATACAAGCAGTACAAGGAAGTAAATTCCAAAAGTAATCCATCCTGCTCCCACTGTACCGTCTGTTGCAGGCACTCCCGGGCTCACAAACCATGGAAGGAAAGTAGCCAGCATACCTAATATGGAAAGAGGCACCAGTAAAATCTTTTGTAAATGCATGACTGTAATTCTGGCCGAATATATTACTTCATGTAGTAACAATTAACTTAAAGTTCAATTATTTTTACCAGTAAAAAATTCACATGACAATATTTTCAAAGATCATAGCCGGTCAGATCCCTTCTTATAAAATTCATGAGGACGAACATTTTTTTGCATTCCTCGATATCTCTCCGCTGGTGAAAGGCCATACCCTTGTTGTACCAAAAATAGAAACCGATAAATTATTCGACTTGCCAGATGATATGCTTGCTAAAATGCTGGTGTTTGCAAAACCTATTGCACATGCAATTGAAAAGGGTTTCAGATGTAACAGGTGCGGGATCAGTGTTGTTGGATTAGAAGTTCCACATGCGCATATGCACTTGCTGCCAATCAATTCTGCCAACGACCTTAATTTTACAAGAGCTAAATTAAAGTTATCAGAGAATGAATTGAAAGATGTTCAGGAGATCATCAGGGGACATATGGGATAAGAGTGGCAGTGGCAGTTGCGGTAGCAGTAGCAGTCGCAGTTGCAGTGGCAGTTGCAGTATGAAGAGGGAAATGGCAGTAAATAATGAGTTATCACTTTTTGCAAATTCACTCATTGGCTCTGCTACTGCTACTGCCACTGCCACTTCCTACTCTGCTTGATATTTAATCTTGCCTGGATTCTTTGCAATGAAATCCTGCCAGCTCTTGTCTTTGTCTTGTGATTGCGTTACTAAGGAATTCGCCTGGAAATGGTGACATACCGCCACTGCCAGCGCATCAGTAGCATCAAGGTATTTAGGATCTTCATCAAAACTGAGAATGCGTTGCAACATTTTTAATACCTGTAGTTTATCGGCATTTCCATTTCCCGTTATGGATTGTTTTATTTTCCTTGGTGAGTATTCGGTAACGGTTATGCCTGCCTGCATTGCGGCAGCAATTGCCACGCCCTGTGCCCGCCCAAGCTTCAGCATGCTTTGAACATTTTTACCGAAAAATGGCGCTTCAATCGCAAGCTCATCAGGTTTGTATTCGATAACAAGTTTGCAAACAGTTGCATGAATTTTTTCCAGCCTTTCGTATACACTCGATTTAACCGGCAATTTCAATACACCCATCTTTATCATAGTGAGTAAACTTCCATTTACACCAATGATACCATAACCCATTAGGACAGTACCCGGATCAATCCCTAAAATGATTTTTGATTTATTTTGCAAAGCGAAGAGTATTTTTGGGCGCTTATTTGAATCGCATAGCTAAGGTAGTTATATCCGCCATCGCGTTTCCATACAAACTTACATGTTCCGTCCTAATAAAAATATCAAAATATTCATCAATTATATATTGGGACCATTGCTGGCACTCTGGCTTTTTTATTCTCTATATAAACAGGTACGCGCTCAGCCAAATCTTAGAGAGTCTATCAATTTAATGCTCGATGCACCAACCGGCTCCCAGGCCTGGAAATTTTGGTCTGTTATCATCCTTGCTTTCCTAAATTGGGGGATTGAAGCAGTGAAATGGCAGACACTGATGTATAACCTTCAACGACTTAAATTTTTCACCGCATTCAAAGCTGTTTTATCGGGGGTAACATTTTCTTTAAACACACCTAACAGGATCGGCGAATATGGGGGCCGTATCCTCTATGTTGAAGATGGGAAGCGCATAAAAGCAATTTCGCTTTGTATCGCCGGTAGTATGAGCCAGCTCATTGTTACTTTATTCATGGGGAGCGTTGGGTTGTTTTACCTGATCATGAAAACTGAGGTTCATCAAACTGTAATGGGCTTATCATTATTCTGGCTTAAGACCCTGCTTAACGCTTCGCTGATAACAACTTCATTACTTGCCTTACTTTTCTTCAGGCTCTCATGGCTCATACGCATGATTGAAAAAATCCCTACGATTGGGAAGGCAGCGCAATACATCAGCGTACTGGATGATTTCACTCCCAAAATATTGTTAAGGTTGCTCGCTCTTTCTACCTTTCGTTTCTTCGTATTCGTCATTCAGTATAATTTGCTTCTCCAGGTGATGCATGTTGAATTGGATTGGTGGCAGGGAGCTTCAACAGTGAGTGTTCTATTCCTTGTGTTGGCAATCATTCCTTCATTTGCTTTAGCGGATCTTGGTATCAGG
>JBKJPO010000549.1:0-5170 GCA_046595095.1 Chitinophagaceae bacterium | reverse complement strand
ATAATAGTACCCTTTCTAATGCTTTCGTGGTAAGAAAAGATGGCAATATTGCTATGGGTAATTTTAATCCTGACTATCGTCTTGATGTAGGTAACCGGATGAGAATACGGAGCGGGGGTGATGAATTCAGTAGTGCGGGCTTATGGTTAAATAGAATGAATAATTCCGGCACTGCGAGTTTCATAGGGATGCTAAACGATAACCATGTAGGCTTTTATGGAGGTCTTGGTGCAGGCTGGCAATTTGTAATAAATACGAATAATGGAAATGTAGGTATAGGTAACACTACTCCATCTCATAAATTAGATGTAAACGGAAGTATAAATTTTAGCGGGGAATTTAAGATAAATGATAATAGTGGCACAGCCGGGCAGGTGCTGGTATCAAATGGACTTTCCACGCCATCCTGGCAAAGTCAACCCGCTGCAAATCCCCAGATTGCTTTTCAGGCAAATAAATCTGATTCACTACCCGTGCCGCACGGATCCAACTTGATTGTTGCCCCATATTATGAAATCTTTGATGATGGAAATAATTTCAATCCTGCAACTGGTGTATTCACTGTTCCTTCCTCCGGGCTCTACCATTTTGATACCCAGTTAAGATTTAATACATACCCAACAATGGACATGATTGTATTATGCGATATTAAAGTTAACGGCAATACAGTATATCGTTATTCAGCTTATGTGAAATCATTTGCTACTTCTAACTTTTCTTGTAATCTCAAGCTCCTCGCACGAAATACAATCACATTTGTGGTCAATCACCTTAATGGGCAAACGGTTAATGTAGTAGATCTCAGCTCTTTTTTTTCGGGGTATAAAATTTATTAATTTATTCGGCCCGGGTATTTTTAACAAGGAAAAAAAATCTAACAGGAAAAAATTGCGAAGCGAAAATATAGGAGTATCCTTTATTTAATTAATTTGTAGGTATATGAGTACGGGCTACCTCGCTGCATTAGGAACATTATTTGCCTGGACGATTTCAACATTCGTGCTGGCTAAACTCTCCAGGCTGGAAAATTCATATACCTTAAATAAAGCAACGCTATTCTTCGGCATTTTTTTATTAGGGATAGTTGTTTGCATACTCGATAAACTTACACCGTGGCAATTATTCACCATCCCCAACTC
This sequence comes from Chitinophagaceae bacterium, assembly GCA_046595095.1. GTDB lineage: Bacteria > Bacteroidota > Bacteroidia > Chitinophagales > Chitinophagaceae > Ginsengibacter. Next base: position 4,031 of record JBKJPO010000549.1, on the reverse strand, counting down.
CTCAAACTGGCTTTGGCTGGGCATTTCCGGTATCATTGGTAAATCAGTTGGGGATTACTGCGGCTTTCGTGCACTGCGAATATTAGGCGCTAGGAGACGAAGCATGATAACTACTCTTGGCCCTGGCTTCACCTGGTTTTTTGGATTAATGATTTTAAATGAGAGCATGAACTGGATCGGGCTTGCCGGTATGTTTCTTACCATTATTTCCTTGTTGTTATTGATAAATAACAGTACTGAGAAACAAGAAGTAATAAAAGATAAGTTCGGCTCCCCATTTCCAGGTTTTTTATACGGAGTAGCCGCCGCGGGGCTCACCGGGATTGCTTTTATTTTATCTAAAATGACCATTGTAGAAAGCGGGGAAAACATCTCGGCATTTCATGCTACGTGGATACGTATCCTTACCGCTTTTGTTGCACTTATGATATTTGATTTGCTACGTAACAAACATACCGGATTTATCAGGCAGTTTATGTTTGATAAACAGAAAGCCTTGTTACTTTTTTTGGGAATATTATTTGGAGCAGTTCTGGGTTTATCATTTTCGCTGATAGCCATTACGAGGATGAATGCTGCTGCAGCTTACACCATCTTTTCATTGGTGCCTGTTGCAGTTATCATGGTGAGTGTAATTATTTACAAAAAGAAAATAACTCCAATGAGTTGGTTCTATTCGATCATGGCAATTGCCGGGGTAATTATTTTAGTCTGGAGAAACTCGTTAGTGAGTTATGAGTTATGAATTATGACTCCGTTCTCAGCTCTCTGATTACTTCTTCCTTTTTTCTCCTCGAAACCAGGATATGGCTGCCGTCGGTAAACCACAGGTGTCCTTCCTTATCGAGGTGCTTAACAAATTTTTTATTTATGAGGTGTGATTTATGTGCCCGGATAAACCCGTGTTCAGTCAGAATATCTTCATACTCTTTCATAGTTTTAGAAACCAGCAGAATTTTTTTATCAGAAAAATAAAAGCGGGTGTAATTACTTTCTCCTTCCAGTCGAACAATATTTTGCGGTTCAAAAAAGAAAACACCTTCGGTGGTAGAGAGTGCCAGTTTGAAATCAGAGGAATCCTTCTGTTGAAGATTGGTAATAAGATTATCGACGAGCTGTTGCTGTTGTTTGGGCTGCTGAAATTCTTTTTTAATGATATGCCGGTTTACAGCATTTTGAAGATCAAAAATGTCTATCGGCTTCAACAAATAATCCATTGCACTAAAGCGAATAGCTTTAATGGCATATTTGTCATACGCAGTAGTAAAGATCACATCAAAATCCCAGTGACCAATGCGGTTCAGGAGGTCGAAACCATTCATCCTGGGCATTTCGATGTCAAGCATCAGTAGTGTGGGTTTAAAACTACCTATTAATTCCAGCGCCTCTTCGGGCACATTACAGGTGAGCACTTCACCAGCCAGGTGTAAATGGGTTTCTATTAAAAGCTTCAGCACATTGGAGGCAGCGGGCTCATCGTCTACGATCAGTATCTTTATCATCGGAATTAATTAATGAAAGTTGTTCGTTTTGGAATTGTAATGATGATTCTCGTTCCTGTTGCTCCGCCCGCCTCATCTTTCATATCATCGATCCGGATAGCCAGGTTTTCTTTTAGTTGTTGATTCAGGGCTACTATTCTTTGTTTGCTCAGCGTCATTCCTTTCGACTCGAAATAACTGGCACCGATTTTCCTGGCTTTGATTGCCGCAGATTTTTCTCTTCCAATACCATTGTCTTCAATCATACAAACAAGATGATCATTTATTTCTTCAAAGGAAATAGCTAATCTTTTGTCACCTTCTTTATGCATCAACCCATGCCAGATAGCATTTTCAATGAATGGCTGTAGTAATAATGAAGGTACTAAAGTTGTTTCCTCATCAATACTTTCCTCTACCTCAAGTTCATAATGAAATGATTGTTTGAAACGCAGAGACTCCAACTGTAAGTAATGTTTATTCATTTCAATTTCCGCACTTAGAGGAATAAAATTCTTTTCAGAATTATTAAGTACCATTCTCAGGAGTTTTGAAAAATTTGATAAATACTGGTATGCTTCCGTAAAATTCTTCGTTACAATTAATTCCTGTATAGCATTGAGGCTGTTGAATATAAAATGCGGATTCATTTGCGCCCTCAGGGCTTTTGATTCCAATTCCGTTATTTGCTGCCGGATAGCAGCTTTCATTTTTATTCTCGTGATTCTCCTTTTTACAAACCAATAAATCAATAAGCTGATCAGCAATAAAATTGCGCTTCTAAACCACCATGTTTCCCAGAAAGGAGGCGAAACATCAATGCTGATGATATCTCCTGTTTCAATCCAATCTGTTTGGTTATAAGAGGCCTGTACTTTAAACTGGTATTTGCCCGGTTTCAGATCATAAGTAACCTGGTTAACTTTTGTTGGCGATGACCAGGCAGTATCCAATCCATCTAACTTATATCTGTATAAATACCTGTTTCCACTGATAAGGTCAGCGGTGAGATAGTACAAACTCAATTTTGCATTATCGTATGATAGCTTGAGCGTATTTTGTTTGTCCATAAGCTCTACCCTTCTGTCATCGTAAATCCTCTGAATGGTGATGTGTTTTTTGCCGGGAGGCTGAATAGGTTCATCAGGCTTTACTATTAATAGCCCGTTAGTACTTCCCAGAAATATTTCCCCATCAGATGTGATGCAATTACTTACCACCCTAAACCCGGCATTTGTCACACCATTTCGTTCATCAAAATAGTTGAAATTATTTTTTATGGGATCAAAACGGATCAATGAATTAAAGTTAGTTATCCAAACAAAACCATTTTTATCAGTTACAAGATTTTCAATTCTTGGATGACGCAAACCATTTTGTTTATTTATTATCCTGATCTTCCAATTGGCATCTATAATGTTGAGTCCATCATAAGTTCCAACATATACATTTCCTATACTATCTTTTGCTAAACAATACACCCGATTGGAACTTAAGCCATTAAGCGAGTTGAATTTTTTAATTTTCTTATTTGAAAAATCGTAGCAATAAGCGGCGCCAACCGGTGAACTTGCAACCCATAATTTTTGTTTATCAATCATTATATCTACAATGCGCTTACTCATCATTTCCTGAAATAATGTATCATTAGAAATGACAGCTGTTTTAAATGTATGCGAGTTTATGATAAATAATCCATCTTCAGTTCCCACTGCCATCAGGCTATCATTCAACTGTTTCAATGTCCGGATACGATCAGATGGGATTTCCTTTGAAGAGGCACGAAGTTGTTTTATTAATTTCCCTTTAATATTATAAATGGATATACCTTCCCAATTTAAGGAGGCCCATATATTTCCTTTGCCATCGCTGGCTAATCTTCCAGGCTCATAAGCAGATTTATCTGTCGGGTCTGGCCGTTCAGTTTTCCATAATGGTTTCACGAATGATGAAGATGGATTCCAGATAAAAAGCCCGGATAAAGTGCTAAGCCAGATCTGTTTGTTTTTATCTTCCGCAATTCCTATCACTGAGCCATCATAAATATTCCCATTCCTGTCCTTAAAATAATTTTGTTGCCGAAACATATTGTACAAAACATTAGTAAAATTCACCCCGCTTATGGATGTAATCATTAAATATCCATCCTTATTGGCAACTACCTTGCGAAGAATATTCTCCGATATTGTTTGCGCATTCATGGGATCATGCTTGAAGGAAAAAAAATCTTTTGTTCTCGGATTAAAACGTACCAGGCCTGCCGCGCGTGTAGATACATATACATTACTATCCGGAGCGGTACAAACTGAAAAGCAGGGTGAATGCAAACGAGTATTGTTCTGATCTTTGGCAACCTGGTGATTTTCAGAAATTCTATTTGTTGAGATGTTGATCTTATATAAACCCCAGCTGCTATCAGTTACAGCGATCAATTCTTCATCATTCAGCCGGCATGCACTAAAAGCATTTCGTAAGGGAACATTCATAATTAATTTCTGCTTCTTGAAATCTATTAATAAAACCCGGTGATTCATTACCACTATGTGGCTG
>JBKJPO010000522.1:0-6344 GCA_046595095.1 Chitinophagaceae bacterium | reverse complement strand
ATCCTTGCAGGTGATACCTTACAAAGAAAAGCGTCTATCTACAATTCACTTGCAGCTTCCGCTTTCATCCTTCTCTGTTATAATCCATACATGCTGTGGGATGTAGGTTTCCAGCTTTCTTACCTGGCAGTAGCCGGGATCGTTTCTTTGCAAAAGCCAATATATAATTTTCTTTATGTAAGGAATAAATGGCTTGATAAGATCTGGAAGCTGCTGGCAATTTCACTTGCCGCACAGGTGCTTACAACTCCTGTCTGCATTTATTATTTTCATCAATTCCCAAATTATTTTCTGCTTACAAATCTTATCGCTGTCCCATTATCAAGCCTGATATTATTTCTTGAGATAATTTTATTGGTTGTCGCGAAACTGCCTGTATTGCCGCTTTATCTTGGGCAGCTAATCAGTTGGCTGATTTGGATTATGAACGAATTTGTTTTCATTGTGCAAAAACTACCCTATGCATTAACAAGAAATATTCACCAGGAGTTTTTTGAAACAATTATCATCTATGCGCTGTTACTTAGTTTCTGCTGTTGGTGGATTAAGCGAATGAGACAGGCTATGATATTTTCAATGACCATGATGCTTTTGCTGGGTATAGGTGCAGTTTATCAAGGGTTTAGAAGAGGAGGCAAAATTATAGTCTACAATATCCCGAGGCAGAGTGCGATTGATATCATTCACGATGGGACTTATTATTTTATTGGAGATACAAACCTGGAGAAGAAAACTGCGGCTGCTAAATTTCACCTTCTTCCATCAAGAATCTTTTATGATGCTGCAACTCCGGCTGATTCATTTCCGGGATTAAAGGAAGCCGGGTTTTATTATGCTTTTGGAAAAAAACTATTCATCATCGACGATAAGATTAAGGTAACGAATAGCGCCTCAAAGATTAACCTGGATGCAATAATCATTACAAAAAATGCACAGATCGATATTGAAAGTCTTTCAAAAGTATTCAATACAAAATCCTATATTATTGATGCTTCTAACAGTTTGTGGAAAATTGGTAAATGGAAAAAAGAGTGTGAACTGTTACATTTGCGCTGCTTCATAGTTCCTGAGCATGGGGCATATATAATTGACCTGTAATCGCCTCTGCCTCCTGCGAGGCAATTAATTTTTTTAAATATGAAGAGAATCAAATCCGCGCTGGTTTCCGTTTTTTATAAAGATGGACTTGAAAATATTATCAAAGAATTAGACCGGCATGGGATTACCATTTATTCAACCGGTGGTACCCAGGCATTCATTGAAAAACTTGGTGTTTCGTGTGTCCCTGTTGAATCGCTTACTGCTTATCCATCGATTTTAGGTGGGAGGGTTAAGACTTTACACCCACTTGTATTCGGTGGAATTTTGGGAAGAAGAGATAATGAAACAGATACCAGGGAAATGGGTGAATACAAAATCCCCGAAATCGACCTGGTAATCGTTGATCTCTATCCTTTCGAAGAAACAGTTAAGAGTACAAACAAAGAATCTCTGATCATCGAAAAAATAGATGTTGGCGGGCCTTCCATGTTAAGGGCTGCGGCAAAAAATCATAGGGATGTTACAGTGATCGCAGCGAAGAAAGATTATCCTTTATTAGAAAAAATCCTGGTAGAGCAGGAAGGGCAGACCAGCATCGAACAGCGCAGGGAATTGGCTATTAAGGCATTTGATGTTTGTACCGGATACGACATTGCCATCTCAAATTATTTTGCGGGGACTAGTTTCAGCAATCCATTTTCCGCAGAACAGCAAGTCTTACGTTATGGAGAAAATCCGCATCAAAATGGGAAATTTATCGGAGACTATGAATCATTGTTCACTAAATTAAATGGGAAAGAACTCTCTTATAATAACCTTGTAGATGTAGATGCGGCAATTCAATTAATGCAGGATATTTCAACTCAGGTTGTCCCAGGCGGAAGTTTACAAGGCAATGCATTTGCAATAATAAAACATACAAATGTTTGCGGAGCTGCTCTAGCCAATTCAGTTCATGAAGCATGGAAAACCGCTCTTGCAGGCGATCCCGAGAGTGCATTCGGTGGTGTACTTATCAGCAATAGTACAATCGATAAAGAAACGGCGGAAGCTATAAATGAGATTTTCTTCGAAGTTTTAGTTGCGCCAAATTTCAATGATGATGCGTTGGAAATTTTAAAGTCAAAAAAGAACCGGATTATATTGCAAAATGGAGCGCCTCTTTTATTACAACAACAAACTAAAAGCCTATTGAATGGCACACTAGTTCAGGATGCAGATAATGGTAACTATCTCGAATGGAAAGAACTTGGTGGTAGAACATGCAATGAAAACGAGAGGGCAGATCTTTCCTTTGCAAACATCCTGGTAAAACATTTGAAAAGCAATGCCATTGCCATCGTGAAAAACAGGCAGCTTATAGGAAAGGGATGTGGGCAAACTTCAAGGATTGACGCGCTGCGACATGCCATTGAAAAATCCAGAACATTTGGCTTTGACCTGGATAACGCTGTCCTGGCAAGTGATGCATTTTTCCCATTTGATGATTGCGTGAAACTAGCCAATGAAGCCGGGATCGAAGCATTTATCCAGCCCGGTGGTTCAATTCGCGATAATGATTCAATAAAATTTTGCGTTGAAAATAATCTTGTTATGGTAATAACAGGAATGAGACATTTTAAACATTAGCAGAAATGATGGGCCATTTAGTATGAAAGAAAGGATCAGTCGCATAGCTTCGGAAACACCCCTCAAAGGTTTGGCAGGTTTTGCACTTGCATGGACATGTATCTCCTGGGGAACTTCATGGGTGGTTGCTAAAATTGGAGTTAGTCAAATGCCAGCCTTGCAAATGGCCGGCATGCGGCAATTATTTGCAAGCATGATCTTTCTAATTTTCTTCATTCTAAAAAAACATCCCTGGCCGAGAGGAAGGCAATGGTTCCCGGTAATTATCCTTAGCTTTCTGAATTTCATGATAAGTAATGGATTAAGCACCTGGGGAGTCAAATATATTTCAAGTGGTCTTGCCGCAATTATTGGGGCCATATTTCCGCTATGGCTGGCGATCATCATTCTTTTTAAAGGAAGTACAATTCCAAGACTTGCAGTTATTGGTATCTTATTGGGATTTGCAGGGATCTGTATTATTTTTTCCGATCACCTCATGGATTTTCTCAATCCTGAATTCCGCTTTGGTATAGTACTTTCAATCATCTCCACCATTTCATGGGCTTTCGGTACCCTATACACGAAAAGCGAGGCTGCGAATTTTAATCCCTATTTTAGTCTTGGCTTGCAGATGTTTATTTCCGGAACAATATTATTCAGCATCTCCCAGGCAACAGGTCAGTGGATTTCGTTTTCTGAAATTCCCTCTGATTCATGGTTGGCTATCTTCTACCTGGTAATTGTAAGCTCAGTGATCACGTTTATTGCATATTTGTATGCCTTGCAAAAATTGCCAACAGCGCTGGCTTCAGTTTACGCATACATAAATCCAATAGTAGCAGTGTTGCTAGGTGCATATTTCCTTGGTGAAAAACTGAATATATTTATTGCAATTGGAGGAGCTGTAACTTTATTCGGTGTATATCTTGTAAATAATGCTTTTAAAAAATCTAAAGCTGCAGAACCCGTTCAGGGAAGTATAGAATGAAAAATGGCTGTAACCCTTTTGATTATTCGTGAAACTTATTACCCTTTTCTCATCGTTTCCAAATCTTTCTGCATCCTAAACATTTCATCCCTTAGCCTTGCAGCTTCCATAAAATCCAAATCGCGTGCTGCTTTTTCCATCTGCCGTTTTGTTTGGCCGATGGCTTTTTCCATCTGGGGAATCGTTTTGTATTGTTCCTGTTCTTCCGCCGCACTGTTAATATTTTCATTAGCTATGTAAGGCGAATATTCATCATAACCCTTTATGTCAAGCACCGATGTTTGCTTCATAATCTGTTCGATGGATTTTTTTATCGTTGCGGGTGTAATGTTGTGTTCGATATTATACGCCATCTGTTTTTCACGTCTTCTTGTCGTTTCATCGATAGTCTTCTGCATACTTTCTGTAGTAGTATCAGCATAAAATATTACTAATCCATCAACATTACGGGCAGCCCTACCTGCAGTTTGGGTAAGTGATCGCTCATTGCGCAGAAAACCTTCTTTATCTGCATCAAGTATAGCTACCAGGGAAACTTCGGGAAGATCAAGTCCCTCCCTGAGCAAATTTACCCCCACAAGAACATCAATAGTCCCAAGCCTCAATTCGCGAAGAATTTCAACACGCTCGAGGGTATGCACTTCGCTATGCATATATTTTGATTTGATATTGATCCGGTGCAGGTACTTGTCCATCTCCTCGGCCATGCGCTTGGTAAGGGTGCTTACAAGTACACGATCGCCTTTTTTTACCCGCAAATCAATTTCATCAAGGAGATCATCGATCTGGTTTACGGAAGGGCGGATTTGAATCGGGGGGTCGAGCAGTCCTGTGGGACGCACCACCTGTTCGACAACAATGCCTCCGGTTTTTTCCAATTCATAATCACCGGGTGTTGCACTGACATAAACGATTTGATTCAGCATTCCCTCAAATTCATTGAAATTAAGCGGCCTGTTATCCAATGCAGATGGAAGACGGAAACCATAATCTACCAGCACAAGTTTACGCGAACGGTCACCGCCATACATTCCACTAACCTGCGGAATGGTTTGATGACTTTCATCAATCATACATAAAAAATCCTGGGGAAAATAATCGAGAAGGCAGAATGGCCTGGTACCCGGCGTACGCTGATCAAAGAACCTGGAGTAATTTTCAACGCCATTGCAATAACCCAGTTCGCGGATCATTTCCACATCATAATTAACGCGTTCGTGTATACGCTGTGCCTCGATAAACTTACCTGTACTTTTGAAATACTCGGTTTGTCTTGCGCATTCATCCTGGATGTCGGCGAGTATCTCCTGCATCTTGTCTTTAGGTGCGATATAAAGGTTCGCCGGAAAAATCGCTGCATTATCCACTTTCATTATCCGTTTACCTGTGCTCAGCTCAAGTGTTTCAATACTCTCCACTTCATCACCAAAGAATGTGACTCTATAGCCCTGGTCCATGTATGGAAGATTGATATCTACAGTATCTCCTTTGACCCTGAATGTTCCCCTGCCAAAATCGCCTTGCGTACGTGAGTACAGACTGTTGACCAGTGAATGGAGAAATCCCTGCCTGCTGATCTGTTGCCCCGCTTCGATGCGAACGACGCCTTCCGCGAAATCCTTGGGATTACCGATACCATAAATGCAACTTACACTCGCCACAACAATAATATCGCGCCTGCCGGTAAGCAGTTGTGAAGTGGCCTGCAGGCGAAGCTTATCGAGTTCTTCATTAATGCTCAGGTCTTTTTCTATATAAGTATCACTGACAGGCATATACGCTTCAGGCTGGTAGTAGTCATAGTAAGAAACGAAATACCCAACAGCACTATCCGGGAAAAATTGTTTGAATTCCCCATAGAGTTGAGCCACCAAAGTTTTGTTGTGTGTTAATACTAATGTAGGCCGCTGTACGTTCTGGATCACATTGGCCATGGTGAAGGTTTTACCACTTCCAGTTACACCCAGGAGCGTTTGGTGCTTCTCCCCCTGGAGAATTCCTTCGCTTAGTTGCCGAATGGCATCCGGTTGGTCACCTGCAGGTTTGTATGATGAGTTTAGTTCAAAACGCATTAAAGGGGATTTGGCAGGAAGCAAACTTACTTAAACCGGGTCAGACATTTGTTTTTGCCGCGGTTTGAAGAAACTTAACTTCCCAGCCAGCTGTGTTTTGGAAATATTTGCTTTGCGCATGAACCAGGCAATAGTAAAAGTTGGAATAATATCGGTAAATGGTAGCCATTCTTCTACAAAAGAGAATAGGGCTCCCCGTGTACCCAGGCTTCTACCAAACATAAAATAAAAAATCACGGCTGAAACTGGCGCCCAGGCAGTATCGATCATTTCTCCAAAGAAAGGGATAATGTAGCTCGAGCAACCTATCAGGTCCATGAGGATACAGAGCTTTAAAGGAGGTAATTTTTTCATCTGGCCGTTTGAGCATAAGATTATCAAAATACCTACCAGATTTATATCTGCAAAAGTGACATGTTGTAATAATCGATAAATAATTGTTAATGGTTATTAGGTTTATTGTCGCGTTTCTTAAATCATGAAAGGGGTTCATTTCAAATTCAACCCCGTTCGGGGTTGCAGGACAATGTCGTTTTGTTACCCCGGGTTTCACCCGGAGCTATTCATATTAACCCCGGGTTTCACCCGGGGCTATTCATATTGAAGCCCTTCGGGCTTATTAGCGTGGTTGC
>JBKJPO010000390.1:0-4867 GCA_046595095.1 Chitinophagaceae bacterium | reverse complement strand
CCGTAAGCACATTAACGCCCAGCTTTTTAAGATATTTCATAGAATCTGCGCTCGATTTCTCACTCATAGATCCAAGAGTTTTGTCAGCCCCTTCAAGAAGATAGATATCCATAGTATTGAAATCAATCTCGGGGTAATCCTTTGGCAAAACAAATCTTCGCAGATCGGCAATTGCACCACTCATCTCTACCCCGGTTGGGCCTCCGCCTACAACTACTACTGTTAATAATCGCTTCAGATCTTTTGCATCGCGGGCATGTAAAGCGTCTTCAAAATTCTGGATCAGCCGATGCCTTATTTGCAGCGCTTCAACCGTACTTTTCATTGGAAAAGTATAATCTATGAGATTTTGATTTCCGAAAAAATTTGTATCTGCACCGGTAGCAATTACAAGAATATCATAGGTGAATTTCCCAATGTCTGTCACAACAGTATTTTCGGAAGAACTTATGGAATGCACCTCAGCCATTCTAAAGAAAATGTTTTTGCTCTTATGAAAGACCTTACGTAATGGAAAAGAGATATTACTCGCATCGAGACTCGCCGTAGCTACCTGGTAAAATAAAGGCTGAAACTGGTGATAATTAAACCTGTCGAGAATGGTAATTTCAAAGCCGGCTTTATTATTCAATGACCTGGCAAGTTTCAAGCCGGCGAAACCACCCCCAATTATTACGATTTTCATTTTTATAATTTGCCGTGAAGTTACATAACTTTCAGGAAATATTGAAAGTATTGATAGATTATTAACTGTTAAATCTCTTTCATGGAAGTAAGTGCCGGGTAGGAAATTTCAAGTATAAACAAATTCATTGCAGATAAAGAGATAAAAGAATTTCCAATAATAATATCCAGAAAAAAATATCAAAAGAAATCAATACAACAACCTAACCTTTATCGTACCCTTTACTTTTTTAAGATAACCGGCGGCACTTGCGGACAATCCTTTGTCTACATCAAGTACAACATAGCCAATCGTTTCATTTGTTTTCAGGTACTGGCCAACTATATTGATATTATGTTTCGACATTGTCGTATTTATTTCTGAAAGTACACCAGGTATATTATCATGAATGTGTAGAATGCGATGTGTTCCTTCCTGCGGAGGAAGACTTAATGCCGGAACGGTGTGTGAGCCGTTAGTAATCCCTTTTTCCAGGAAATTGAACAATTTGTTGCTCACATCGGTCCCGATATTTTGCTGGGCTTCTTCTGTTGAACCACCAATATGAGGGGTCAGCAAAACATTTGACAAGCCTTGCAAAGGTGAAGAAAAGCGATCCCCGTTCTTCTCTGGTTCGAAAGGGAAAACATCGAATGCAGCTCCCCCAAGTTGTTCATTTTCCAACGCTTTTCTCAGATCATTCAACTCTACAACTTCACCTCTTGCAAAATTTATAAGGATCGCTCCTTTTTTAAAAAACCGCAGGTTTTGTTTGTTGATAAGGTTTTTGGTAGAATCAAGATCAGGCACGTGCAGGGTAACCACATCGGAATTGGAAACCACATCTTTCAGGGATTTACGATCCTCAGCATTACCCAGCGGCATTTTTGTTTCTGCATCATAAAAAAGCACTTTCATACCAAGAGCTTCTGCGAGTACACTTACCTGTGAGCCAATGTTTCCATAACCGATTATGCCCAATGTTTTTCCCCTCAATTCAAAACTACCTTTTGCTTCTTTAAGCCAAATGCCTTCGTGCGCTGCCTTATTCTTATCAGGAATGCGCCTTATACACATGATAGCCGATGCGATAACCAGCTCGGCAACACTTCTTGTATTTGAATACGGGGCATTGAAAATCGCAACTCCAGCCCTGGTGGCTGCAGCAATATCCACCTGGTTTACCCCAATACAAAAGCAGCCAATAGCCTGTAATTTAGAAGCTGCCTCCAGCACTGCCTGAGTTACTTTTGTTTTGGACCTTATTCCAAGCAAATGAACATTTTTTATTTCTTTAATGAGTTCCTGCTCTGAAAGGGCGCCACTGATCTTTCTTACTGAGATATACCCCGCTTCGCGAAATTTTCCAATTGCAACTTCGCTGATGTTTTCAAGGAATAATATATTGATTTTTTCTTTTGGGTAGCTGGTCTGATTTTTGTCTGACATATGTGTATTGTAGTGTAAATTGCAAATATAACTTCTTAACCCCACACGGTCCTTGATGCCTATTTTGAGAAACACGATCTTCCTATTTTCCTGCATTTCTATTTTTTTTTCATGTTCATCCGGTTCTTCAAACCCTGTTTCGGCCAATCCTAAGGATACAATAATCTATTTAGCCCCGAAGCCAGGCAAATTGAGTGATGCAGATTTTCAGCGCTATAAATTGGCCGTACAGGCTTTCTATGATACGGTTCTCGTACCAAAAGGATTCAATGGAGCAATCCTGGTTGCAAAAAATGGAGAAGTAATCTTTGAAAAATATCATGGCTACGGTAATTTCTCAACTAAAGACTCCCTGGATGAGCATAGTAGTTTTCACCTCGCTTCAGTGAGTAAAACATTTACTGCTATGACTATCTTGAGGCTCGCAGAAAAATCTAAACTCAGCCTAAAGGATGACCTAAGTAAATATTTCCCCGGCTTCCCGTACCCCGGAATAACTATCGGCATGTTGTTGAGCCACCGGAGTGGTTTACCTAATTATATGTATTTCATGCAAAAACTGGGTTGGGATATTTCCAAATATTCAACTAACCAGGATGTGGTTGATTACCTGGTGAAATTTAAGCCACAACTGGCCGGAACGCCAGGTACCCGGTTTACTTATTGTAATACCAATTATGTGCTGCTTGCTTCAATAACCGAAAAAGTTACAGGTTATAGTTATGCAGAATATTTGGATCGTACGATTTTTAAACCACTGGGGATGAACGATACTTATGTTTTTTCCCTTGCAGATACCTTAAGCGCAATGCCTTCCTATGATTTCAGGGGAAGACCCGAAGCATTCAATTTTCTCGATGCAGAATATGGCGATAAAAATATTTATAGCACCCCGCGTGATCTTTTAAAATGGGACCAGGCGCTTTATACAAATCAACTTGTGAGCCAGGCTACCCTCGATGCCGCATATACTCCATACAGTAATGAAAAACCCGGTATCAAAAATTATGGCTATGGATGGCGCATGGATAATTTCCCTGATGGCAAAAAGATCATTTTTCACAATGGCTGGTGGCATGGAAATAATACCTCGCTCATCCGCCTCGTAATGGATTCGGCAACGATTATCATTTTAGGAAATAAACGAAACCGGGTAATTTATGATTCAAAGATGCTTGCAAATATTTTCCAACCTTATTTTGTAAGGGAAGAACTCAATAAATTAACCGCGGATGATCCACTAATGGTAAAGGTCGATACTACTCCCGTTTTATTGAAAAGAAAAAAAATAAATAATTCCCACCGCCCGGTAAAAAAGTCAAATACACGCAGGAAATAATCTATGCAATCCAAGTTTGACATTCCTAATTACATCGATTGAAAATAACCGCATTCCCTCTCATGCAGCAACTCCTTAAACTATTTTGTCATAGTTTAACAAAAAATTGTATAATTACGGTCACAAAAATTTGCTTATGAGAAAGTATTTAAGACTACTCCTCTCCGGAGTATTCCTGGTATTCACCTGTAACCTACTTGCGCAGGACAAATCAGTTTCAGGGATTGTAATCGCCGATGATGACAATACCCCCCTCCGAGATGTTACAGTAACAGTTAAAGGGACAAATAACCGAACTAAGACCAATGATGTAGGAAGGTTTACATTAAACGCAAAAGCAGGCCAGGTGTTGGTTTTCACTTTTGTGGATTATGGTAAACAAGAGGTCACCATTGGAGAAGGCAATTCCTATAATTTAAGAATGATACAATCGCAAAAACAATTGGGCGAAGTGATAATCACTGCTTATGGCGCAAAAAAGAGTAAGCGGGAACTTGGATATTCTGCCCAGGAAATAAAAGGCGAAGATATTGCAAGTACTCAGCGTGAGAATTTCATTAACTCCCTTGCTGGCAGGGTAGCCGGGGCAAATATCACCCCTACAGCGGGAGCGCCGGGTGCTTCAACAACTATAGTATTGAGAGGCGCTACTTCAATTGGAGGAAATAATCAGCCGCTTTTTGTAGTTGATGGTGTTCCTTATGATAACCAGACAATGAACCAGGAATATCTTGCATCAGGGGCAATTTCACTCGGCAATCGTTCTTCTGATTATGGGAACCGAGCAATGGATATCAATGCTGATGATATTGAGGCAATAACTATTTTAAAAGGGCCGGAAGCCACAGCGCTATATGGTTCAGATGGGGCATCGGGTGCAATAATTATCACAACACGCAAAGGAAGATCCGGTAAAGGAACTGTTTCTTATGATAATTCTTTTCGCTTTGAGGAAGTCTATAAGTTTCCCGAAATTCAGAAAGTGTATAGCCGGGGTAGCAATGGAGTGAGTAATCCGTTATCTACTATCAGTCCGTTTGGATCTGGTGATCTTTTTGCTTTTTTTGGACCGAAATACAAGGAAGGCACTCAGTTCTATGATAACTTCGAATCCTTTTTCAAGACAGGTTTTACGCAAAAACATAACCTCAATGTGGAAGGTGGTTCTGAAACATCCACATATCGTTTATCTACTAACTATAGTGATCAAAAAGGTATTATTCCAAATACCGGTTTCGAAAGGTTTTCAGTGAGGTTGGCGGGAAATGCAAAACTTTCTCCGAAATTTAATTTAAATACTTCTGTAAATTACATAACCTCAACTACAGATAAAGCTTCGAAGGGAGCTGGTGGATATTTACTTACTTTATTAAATTTCCCGGTTGATGCAGATGTAAGAGATTATAAAAACATTG
>JBKJPO010000323.1:0-4092 GCA_046595095.1 Chitinophagaceae bacterium | reverse complement strand
GGAAATTATTGTATCTGTATGGGATCCTTCAAATGCCGGGTATCAACCCGCGGGGAAACAGTATAATATTCCAAGAAGTATCTGGTACACTGCTACTACGGGTATATGGCAAACCGTTTGGTTAGAACCTGTTCCTATTACCTCTATATCTGGTTTCAAAATAATACCGGACATCAGTACACGAACACTTCAACTTGTAGTACCTAGCAATAAAAACCTGGCAGGCTATTCAATCGAAGCAATTGCTTATGATAATGGCGTGCAGGTTTCTTCAGTTAAGGGTCGATTCAACGACACATTAAATCTCCAATTAAAAGAGATGAAGTTGTGGTCCCCATCATCTCCATTTCTTTACGACCTTACTATAAGCTTATTTAATAATGGAAAAAAAATTGATGCGGTTAAAAGTTATTTCGGAATGCGTGATATAAAATTAAGTGCAGATAAAGAAGGTGTGACAAGGTTGTTCTTAAACAATAAACCATTATTCCAGCATGGTCCCCTTGACCAGGGTTTTTGGCCGGATGGATTATATACTGCTCCCACCGAAGAAGCATTGAAGTATGATATTGAAATTACAAAAGACCTTGGTTTTAACATGATAAGAAAACATGTAAAAGTAGAATCGAAACGTTGGTATTATTGGTGCGATAAAATGGGTATGCTGGTTTGGCAGGACATGCCAAATGGAGATAAGCATATCAGGAAAAATGATTCTGATATAGTTAGGACTGCTCAATCTTCTTACCAATTCAAAAAGGAATTAAAAGAAATGATATCAGAACATTACAATAATCCTTGTATAGTGGCATGGGTTCCTTTTAATGAAGGGTGGGGGCAATCTGAAACGGAAACTATAGTATCGCTTGTAAGAAAACTAGATAACTCAAGATTAATAAGCGCAACAAGTGGGTGGTCCGACAGGAAGGTCGGCGATATGAATGATATACATGTGTACCCTGGCCCGGATATGCCCGCCCTTGAAACTAAGCGGGCAGCCGTATTAGGCGAATTCGGTGGACAAGCTTTAGTTGTGAAGGATCATTTGTGGAAGACTGATCTTTCAAAAGCGCCTACACATATACGTACCTCTCAAAACATCGAAGATTTGGAATCAAAATATATTGGCTGGATAGATAGCCTTGTCATTTTAAAAAAGAAAGGATTATCTGCCGCAGTGTATACGCAAACCACAGATGTTGAAACTGAAGTGAATGGCTTTATGACATACGACAGGAAAGTAATTAAAATGAACATTGATCGTGTACGTGCTGCACATCTTAAACTCGTTGAAGAAAAATAAAAATGAGTGCAACATTGAAAATATTTTTTTTAAAAAGCTATGCTGATATGATTATAAAGATGGTGATCCTGTTCTTTTTATTATTAATGAAAATGCCTTCATTTTCACAAGAGAAAAATATTGCGCTGAATAAACCCGTAGTTACAAGTTCTGTCGCAACTGGTTTTCCTGCTACTCATATAGTTGATGGCAAAATATCCAGGACATCTAAATGGGAAGCAGCCAATGGCAAAGCACCACATATCGTTGAGATAGATCTGAAGAAATATTATAATATCAGCGAAGTTAGGGTGCACAGTGGCATCCTCGATGCAGAGAAAAAAGGAAATGAAATGACACAGGCCGCCGGTTTCTGGTCCTTAAAGAATTTTAAATTGCAATACTGGGATGATGCCAACTGGAGCGATTTTGCCAAAGGTGAAGTACATGAAAACCGTATGCCTTCTGCCGTTTTTACGTTTTCTCCGGCGGTAACAACTTTTAAAATCCGCCTTGTATGCGATGATGGTGAACCAGTAAATATTATGGAGATCGAAGCGTTTGGCACCGTTGCTGCAAACATGCCTGAGCCTCCAACAGTAACCTCAACTCTAAAGACTCAGCAATCTTCAAAGCAGGCACAAAAAGCTGTCATTTCGGTGGATAACAAAGTAGTAGGTAAATCGATGAAGTATGTTGGATATAACCAGGGTTACTATTTTCCAGGCAGTAATATTTCCGGGTGGGTAGAATATTCCCAGGTAAACAGTTTCAGGGTATGGGCCAGTTTAAATGCTTTTGCTCCGCCTTCGGCTTTCCAGGTTGATATGGCCGTGACTTCATTGGAAGAGTTTGATAAAAGAAAAGATGAACTGAGAAAGAGCCCGGAGAATAATACTTATATTAAATGGAATGAATTGCTGCCTCTTTATGACCGTCCTGACTCTTCATCCACAAACGCGATGATCTTCAATTACGCGCTTTCAGAATTAAAGCGATTAGGCATTGATGTTATATTGCAAACCGGCAGTACCGAATTCGAAGATACCTGGGCGAATAAATGGAAACAATGGCAACGCTATTATGCCCTGGCTTACCACGCCGCAAAGCAAGGGGACGTAGCCATGTTTGCCATGCAAAATGAACCCAATCACCGTAATTCCGGGCCTATGAAGCTGGAGCAATGGATCATGGGGATGAAAATAGTGTCGGATGCTGTTCATTCTGCGGTCGAAGATGTAAATAAAAAGTATGCTAAAAGTCTTACCCCAAAATTTGTTGGCCCGGTAACAGCCGGTAATAATCCCGAGTGGTGGGCGGCAGTAGCAAAAAATATCGGGACGGATTATCGCGGTAAAACTGTTGACAAAGATCTATTGGAAATATTTTCAACACATTCTTATAATTCGCCAGCAGTAGGATACGATTCGCGCATTAAAAATATCCGCGAGATCATCCAGTCAAACCACCCGGCAGGAAAAGATTTGCCAATTGTATATACAGAGATTGGCAGGTGGATGAATGCATATCTTATTGATAAAGAAGAAACCATGGATGCTCCTTCTTTATTTACTGAATGGGCAGGGATCTATGCAAATAATATGAAGAACGGAGGTTATGGGATGTGGGCATTCAAATTTGCAAACACAGCAAGTGGTGCATATCCAAGAGGGATTAAGTCGGGTCACCATTTTATTTGGCAGGGTAAGCGTATAGTGGAAGATGCTTACAATAATCTTGCCTTTCAAAAGCCGGTTACAACAAGCAGCTCTGCGAACGCTGCCTCTATGATTACTGATGGAAATAAATCGGATGCCTCTTCCTGGATCTCTGATTCTTCTGCTACATCATCATGGGTGGAGATTGATCTTGGTAGACAATATGAGTTGGGAAGCTCGGTTATCTACACCGGATCTGCATCAGGAGTGTATACAAGTCCCGACAGGATCAAAAAATTCAAGCTTCAATATTTCTCTGGTGATAAATGGAAAGATATACCTGGTACTGAAGAAAAAGATAATAAGTATGCACAGGTATTTGAGATTTTTAAACAGCCGGTAACAACGGGTAAAGTTCGTTTCACCAGCACCGATAATGGCAGTATTAAGATCCGCGAAATTAAATTGTTTGGGAAAGATGACGGCCCCATGGAAAAGGCCAGCTTTGATGTTTCTGGTATACAACGTACAGGACAGGTAGTTCGTTTATTTGCTAAAGGTTTCAAAGATCAGCGCCCCTTACTTGAAACTAAATCTTCGACTGAAGACAGCGGTTTAGATTCATATACTTCTTATGATGAAAAATCAGGCAATTATTATATGTGGCTTGTTCAAAGAGGTTTGTTCGATTATAAATTAAAAATTGATCTTGGCAAACTCGACATCGCAGCAGGCACGCCCATCACGACAGAAACAGTTAACCCGGCATACTATGGAGAGGTGGCACAGCTTATCAATGCCCCGGAAAATAAAATCATAGATTTTAATTTATCTCCGCAAACTGTGGTGCTCCTGACCATTCCAAAAAAGAAGCTCAGGAAAAGCATCCTTACAGCGTCTTCAGATGCCACCGTATCATTTGGAACAAATGGCTCAACTTCTAATGGTTTACATAAAGAGCTATTGGTTCAATTAGATGCTTCGCAACCATCAAAAAACAATGTCGCTTATGCGTGGTTTGATCTCTCAAAAATATCATTACCTGGTGCACAAAGAATCATTTTAAAAGTAAATGGGAAGACGGATAAAACAGGAAGTCCATATCGCCTGCACGTCTATGGTATTCCTTCAGAAAAATGGGATCAGCAAAAA
>JBKJPO010000433.1:0-4855 GCA_046595095.1 Chitinophagaceae bacterium | reverse complement strand
ATTGAAATTTCTAATACAAATATGAAATCTGCGAAAAAATCTCTTGATATCACCTATATAGCAAATGCGGGAGCAGTAAAAATCGACTAATACTAAAGATCAATGATACGTCTCATTTTCATTTTATTTATTATTTCAAACGGGGAGCTATATGCGCAAAGTTATGCCCAAAAGCTTGCCACCACAGCCATGAATGTCTGGCCCGATTCATTTTCTGTAAAACCCGGTGGGCCCGCAAAATGGAGTTACGACCAGGGTGTCATCCTCAAAGGGATTGAAGGGATATGGAACTCAACGGGCGATGGCAAATGGTTCAGTTATATACAAAAAGCCATGGATTATTTTATTCGGGAAGATGGCAGTATCAAAGGTTATAAACCGGATGAATATAATATCGATCACATTAATAATGGCAAACTCGTTTTGCTTTTATACAGGGTTACAGGTAAAGATAAATACAGGAAAGCAGCGGATCTTCTTCGTAATCAGCTGAAAACGCATCCACGTACTTCAAAGGGCGGATTTTGGCATAAAAACATTTACCCTCACCAGATGTGGCTCGATGGGTTGTATATGGGGCAGCCATTTTATGCAGAGTATGCAAAAACTTTTGGAGAGGACACTGCGTTCAATGATATTACACGGCAGTTTGTGTTGATGGAGCAGTATGCGCGCGATCCTGTATCAGGACTTTTATATCACGGCTGGGATGAGAGCCGCCAGCAGGCATGGGCCAATAAACAAACCGGTCGCTCCCCACATGTATGGGCAAGGGCTCTTGGCTGGTATGGCACTGCAATGGTAGATGTTCTGGATCATTTCCCTCAAAATCATAGGGGAAGGGATAGCATCATTGCAATATTAAATCGATTTGCAAAAGCTATAATTAAAGTACAGGATACAAAGTCAGGTCTATGGTATGACATTGTAAATCTTCCCGGGAAACCTAAGAATTACTTGGAAGCTTCTGCTTCTTCTATGCTCGTTTACACTTTGGCGAAAGGTGTTCGTAAAGGTTATATCCCTGAATCATACAGGCAAAACGCCATCAAAGGTTATGATGGTATCCTTAAGCAGTTTGTAAAAGAAGAAAGCGGTCAAACCAATCTCCATGGCACTGTAAGTGTTTCCGGTCTTGGTGGCAAACCTTACCGCGACGGATCTTATGAATATTATATGAGTGAGCCCGTGATCGTTAACGATCCAAAAGGTGTGGGGGCGTTTATCAATGCAGCCGTAGAAATGGAGTTGATTCCAAAACTACCGCTTGGAAAAGGCAAGAAAATGTTGATTGATAATTATTTCAATAATGAAACAAAAGCCGGTGCTAACGGGAGTATGATAAGTTATCATTATACGCTTGATGATAAGAGCAATAGTGGCTATACTTTATTTGGAAATGTTTTCAATAATTACGGCATTAGTACCGGCGAATTAAAGCAACCGGTATCGCCATTGCTTTTGAAAGGCACAGATATCTATATTATTGTTGACCCCGATTTTCCTCCTGAGAATAAATCACCGAATTATATTGAAGCCAAACATGTTGATGCTATTTATGATTGGGTAAAAAAGGGTGGTGTTCTCTTGTTGTTTGGAAACGATAGCAATAATGTTGAATTCAAAAAATTCAACACATTGGCAAACCGCTTTGGAATAACATTCAATGAGAATGTTCGCAACAGGGTACAAGGAAACAGGTATGAACAGGCAACAATAAGTATTCCAGGTAATCATCCGATTTTCAAAACAGCTAAAACGATTTTTGTAAAAGAATTGTCGACGTTGAATGTGCAAACACCGGCAACGTCTGTCCTCGATCACAAAGACGATATTGTAATGGCTGTGGCTAAAATAGGCAAGGGAACTGTATTTGCCATTGGAGATCCCTGGGTGTACAACGAATATCTTGATGGAAGAAAGCTGCCGGCAGAACTTCAAAATTACCAGGCTGCAGAAGATCTTGTGCAATGGATTATTAAACAAATTCCCTGGAAATAAATTAATGAAAAAGATTTCCGTCATAATTATGGTTGCTCTACTTGGAATAACTGGCAGTATTTCAGGTCAACTAACTGATATGGATAAGCGCATCACCGTTGATATTTCAGGCAAGGGTGATTATAAGTCAATCCAGGCAGCACTAAATTCCCTTACGGATACATCTGCTATTGCGAGAACAATATTTATCCGGAATGGAATTTATCCTGAGAAGATCTACCTCGAGAAACACAATGTGATATTGCTTGGCGAGAATCGTGAAAAGACAGTAATTACCCAGGCAATCTCTCAGGATGAGTGGAGATGTGGTCATACCGATGACTGGGGTGTCGCTACCATAAATATTGATGGAGATGACATTACACTGAAAAATCTTACGATCATAAATTCATTTGGTTTCGACTGGAAAAAAACTATTGAAATTCCATGTGCTTCCTATTACTGTTCAATATAGTTCCAAGATGAAAATGCGTTGCGTTCCCATTTTGATGAAACACTATTCTTCCAGAGACAACGTTCCTGAATTATTATCGCTGGGTTTCGCAACATATCTTGCATTTTTACGTCCCGTAAAATTGGAAGGCGGCAAATACTATGGTAAGTTTGGTGAGACGGATTATGTGATACAGGACGACCAGGCTTCTATATTTTATGACCGGTGGTCATCAAAAGATATTCCTTCATTCGTTACAGAAGTTATCCGCGACAATAGTTTTTGGGGTGAGGATCTGTACAGCTTGCCTGGCTTTGTTGAGGCTGTCACAGAAAAACTAAAGGCCATCGTTGATAAGGGAATTATTGAAGTGCTGGACAATGCATTAATAAAAAAAGAGACTGCTGCGATATGAATCATAAAGTCACCAAAGTGCACCCCGATGACAACTTAATGGTTGCGCTTACAAACATGGAAGAAGGGGATACTATTGTTTACAATGGAGAAGAATTCAGGCTGCCGGGTCTTGTAAAAGCAAAGCATAAATTTGTTACCACCGATCTGCAGGCTGGTGATGAAGTAAGAATGTATGGTGTATTGGTAGGAAAAGCCCAGGATCACATACCCAGGGGTGGAGTCATAACTACAACAAACCTCAGACATGCTGCTCATGGATTTTCAGTAGGGGAGCGCAAGCTGAGTTGGAATAAACCAGATATCTCAAAATTTGCTGACAGGACCTTTATGGGATATCACCGGGAAGATGGAAAAGTTGGGACAGCAAATTACTGGCTGGTAATACCAATGGTTTTTTGCGAAAACAGGAACCTTGAGGTTTTGCGTGAGGCATTGGTGAATGAATTAGGTTATGGACGTAATCATGCAAGTAAAATCGAAGTATCAAAGTTAATCGATCTTTATAAAAACGGGAAAGGGGTCGACGAAATTCTCAGTGCTGATGTGGTTACGCAAGTGCAGGAAGCAAATCAACTTCGTTTATTTAAAAATATTGACGGGATAAAATTTTTAACGCATACCGGTGGCTGTGGTGGTACCAGGCAGGATGCACAATCATTATGTGGTTTGCTCGCGGGGTATATTACCCATGGAAATGTAGCAGGGGCTACCGTTTTAAGCCTTGGTTGCCAGAATGCACAAACTGCTATGTTGGACGAAGAAATAAAAAAGCGGGATAACAATTTTAAAAAGCCATTGTATGTATTGGATCAGCAAAAACTCGGTACAGAGGCTGATACCATTTCACTAGCGATAAAACAAACCTTTGCCGGGCTGATAGAAGCTAATAAAATCGATCGCCGACCTGCACCTCTCAATAAAATTTGTATTGGCCTGGAGTGTGGAGGATCTGACGGATTTAGCGGCATTTCTGCAAATCCGGCGATTGGTTACACCTCTGATCTGCTTGTAGCCCTGTGTGGCTCTGTAATACTTTCCGAATTTCCGGAATTATGCGGAGTGGAACAAAATATCAGCGACCGTTGCGTTGAGGTTGAAGATGCGCATCGCTTTGGCCAGTTAATGAAAACCTATGCGCAAAGGGCAGTGGATGCAGGTTCTGGCTTTGATATGAATCCTTCACCCGGCAATATTAAAGATGGCCTGATCACAGACGCGATTAAATCTGCAGGAGCTGCAAAAAAAGGAGGCACATCGCCCGTAGTATCAATTCTTGATTATCCTGAGATGGTAACCAAACCAGGACTTAACCTGCTTTGTACACCAGGTAATGACGTGGAAAGCACAACGGCTGAAGTTGGATCGGGGGCAAATGTAGTACTCTTCACCACCGGTCTTGGCACGCCTACCGGCAATCCAATTGCACCAGTGATAAAAGTGTCTAGTAATGCATCGCTTTTCCACAAGATGCATGATATCATGGACATTAATACGGGTACCATTATCGACGGGGATGAAACTATTGAGCAGGCCGGAGAGCGTATACTCGAACACGTTATTAAGGTTGCCAGCGGTGAGATAGAAGTTGCGGCTGTACGCAACGGCCAGGATGATTTTATTCCATGGAAAAGAGGTGTGTCCCTGTAAGTGATACGGATTACCACGTGAATAATCGTGTGCTATAAGCACTAATTATAATTAATGTAAAGATCTTGCACGCAATCCATCCAATTAAATTATACAGAATGCTATGATTCATGAAACATGAATATTTTTTGATACTCATCAAAAAATGAAGGGAGTGTAGATGACTGTAAACGCTAAATTTAATTAAGGTTTTCCATGGCCTCGTTCAGTAATGATGGATCGAAGGGTTTGTTTACGAATGCCTGTACTTTGCAACCCATGTATTCATCCTGAAACTTATTTCCGGATGAATACATGGGTTGCAAAGTACAGGCATTCGTAAACAAACCCTTCGATCCATCATTACTGAACGAGGCC
>JBKJPO010000259.1:0-6791 GCA_046595095.1 Chitinophagaceae bacterium | reverse complement strand
CACCATCAATAATACTTGCATGATTAAGTGCATCAGAGATGATGGCATCCTGCTCGTTGAACAATGGCTCAAATACGCCTCCATTAGCATCGAAAGCCGCAGCATATAATATGGTATCTTCCGTTCCGAGAAATACCGAAAGCTTTTTCTCTAATTCTTTGTGGATGTCCTGGGTTCCACATATAAACCTTACGCTGCTTAGGCCATACCCGTGACTGTCAATAGTTTCTTTTGCTGCGGCAATTACTTTAGGATCTGATGAAAGGCCTAAGTAATTATTGGCGCAGAAATTCAAAACCTTTTTTCCATTTACTACAATCTCTGCGCCCTGCTCACTTGTAATTATCCTTTCATTTTTATATAAACCGCCCGACTTAATTTCAGAAAGTTCTCCAGCAATCCTTTCAACAAATTTATTATTCATGTGGATTATTTCGCGTAAAGGTAGAGCGTTTAGGGGTTCAAGAAGTTTAAGATGTTCAAGATGTTTTAAGAGGACCTCTTGAACTTCTTGAACTCTTAAACTTCTTGAACCCTTACTCTTAACTTTCTTTTACCAAAACTGTAACAAATCCTTAGGTAAATTCGTTACACGCTAAAACCCCCGGTTATGAAGCCGAAAAATTCAACCAAGCTTTTAATTTTATTTGTAATCATTACAACTAGTGCAATAGCTCTATCAAGCTTTGACAAAAAAGCCACTGAAGCCTGGCCCATGTGCCCACAAAGCAGCCAAAAATGTACAAAGATTATTAGGCCACAGCAGCAAACTGAAGTCCTCCCCTGGCAAAATTTATCCCGGCGGCTATTCATGAAATTCAACTATTGATATATCTAACAGGCCTTTATGCAGTTTTAACTGCTTTTATTTTCAAGCACTACAACTTACTTTTGTCAAAATATCTTCTAACTGTAACTTTTTGTTCGTGAAGCCCGTATTATTTCCGAACCTGGCCAATAGACAATTATCCAAAGAATAATGACTGAGAGAGAATATAATCACTGTGTTGATCAACATGCGGATAACGTTTACCGTTTTATATTCAAAAACCTCAGGCATGAAGAAGATGCTAAAGATGTGGTACAGACGGCTTTTGAAAAATTATGGATCAATAGGGAAGAAGTTGACAATAGCAGGTGCAAATCATATCTATTTACAATAGCATACAACCAGATGATCGACCATATCAGGAAGAATAAGCGGGTGGTATTAAAAGAGGAATTTAATGACAACAGCAGGACCGTCCACCGCCATCATGACAATGCAAAGAAAATATTGAATGAAGCCTTAATGAGACTTAGTGAGACACAACGAAGTCTTGTTTTACTAAAAGATTATGAAGGTTATAATTATGAGGAGATCGGCAGGATCACCGGGCTAAGTGAAAGCCAGGTAAAAGTTTATCTTCACAGGGCAAGGATACAATTGAAAAACTATTTAGTGAGCCCTGAAAATGTGATCTGATCAATAAAGTGAAAAAATGAACATCAACAGAAATAATTACGAAGAGTTTTTCCTACTGTACGCCGATAATGAATTAACGGCTGCAGAGAGAGCTGAGGTTGGGTTATTTCTTTCTGAAAATCCTGACCTTGAAGGAGACCTACGAATGTTCTGCGAAACGGTTTTGATCCCTGAACCAGGAGTGGTAATGGAAAACAAATTTACCTTGTATCGTAATGAAAAGGATTTTATCAATACCCATAACTGCGAAGAGATATTTGTTTTATATCATGATAATGAATTGAACATTTATGAACAGGCGGAAACTGAAAAATTCCTGGTTGATTACCCTGCCACTCAAAAACTATTTTCAGAGCTTCAGGAATGCCGGTTGAAACCAGAAGTATTATTATATGGAAATAAAACTTCATTATACAGGAAAGAAAAAAGAGCAAAAATTGTCCCTTTAATTTGGTGGAGAGCCGCTGCAGCCGTTGTTATTATCAGCCTCAGTATCTATGGTGGGCTATCTTATTTTAACCGCCAGCCTGCAAATGATCTTGCAAATAAAACCACTATCCAGCAAAAGAATAATAAAATAGTTCCCATAAATATTGATAAAGTAAAGTCCGCAGATGAAATTATAGCGACCAATGAAAATGATGCAAAGGTGAAAGAAGAAGTAAACCAGGTTTTTGAACAAACTACAAAAGACAAAATTGAAAAGACCTTGTTGGTTAAAAAGAACAAACAAGTTCTACCCGAAGCTTTGCAGATAAAAAATGACCAGGTAGATAAAAAAGATTTTGCTACCAATCAATTGCCTGCTGTTTCTAACCAGGTGAATACTTTATTGATAACCGGCAATGAACCCCAGGTAAATAATTTTGGCCTTGCGACAAAACAAATTCTTCAACTACCGGAAATAGCAAATGAAAATATCAATAATATCAGGGCATACAATGAGGATGAACAATCAAACAAAGACAATTATGTCTTCTATAATGTGAGTGAAGAGAAATTCAAAAAAAGTAAAGTTGGGATATTTCTTCGCAAGGCGAAAAGAGTTGTAACACGAAATACATTTCTCGGCGGAAGCAGAGGTAAAATCGCCAGCGTTGATCTGGTACCTGGTAAATAACCACCATACCAATTTCCTGCGCCGGGACTTACTTAAAAAAAAAGAACAAGATGAAACGTACAATTTTTACATTGGCAGTTGCAATGCTTTGCAACCTATGCTTTGGGCAGGAAGACAGTACCAATTCTTCAAGGCCGGATACTATCCGGATCGGCAATATGATCATTGTTAAGAAAGCCGGAAATAATGATGGGAAAACAATAACAATGAGCCGCAGGAGCCTCGAAAAAAATTCTAACATTAGCACAAGCTGGTTTATTGTTGATCTTGGCTTCGCAAATTATGATGACAATACAAATTATGCATCTGCTACATCGGGCAATTATATTTTAAATCGTCCCGGTAAACCTGATTTGGGAGAAAACGATTTTAAGCTCAAAACCGGAAAATCCTCAAACGTCAATATCTGGATAGTGATGCAGCGGCTGAACCTGGTGAAAAATTATGTAAACCTGAAATATGGTTTTGGCATCGAGATGAATAACTACCGTTTTAAATCTTCTATTAGTTTTAAAGAGGGAGGGCCTAATCCTGCAAACCCGGCAATGAATATTGCGCATCCATTCGTCTTCCGGGATTCTGTAGATTTCACCAAAAATAAGCTGGCAGCAGATTATGCAACGGTACCATTCATGATCAATTTCATCACTAATCCCGGCAAGCCGCAACGTGGTCTTACATTTAGTGCCGGTATGAGTGCAGGATATCTTTTTAGTTCGCGTAATAAACAAGTGAGTGGTGCTCGGGGCAAATGGAAAAATAGAGGCGATTATGGATTAGAAAAATGGAAAATCTCTTATATCGGTGAGTTGGGGCTTGGTCCCATTCGATTGTATGGTTCATATAGTCCAAATTCAATATTTGAAAATGGTTTCAATATGAAACCCTATGCGGTCGGTATCAGGTTAAGTAATTGGTAAATCCTGGTTTAGAGCTCAGTCCCTAAGGTCTCTATGCTGTATTTTCTTTGGCCCTCCGTGTTTAAAAATGCTTAAATACGGAGGGCCCTGGGTTTTTACAGATAGTTCATAGAGAAGACCCCAAATGGAAAATTTAAAGTCTATCAATAGTTCATAGAATGGTTAACTTTAGACTTTAAATTCATTGCTATATGTCACCATTTGATCTAACCAAACCGATAGCCATTGGCTGCGACCATGCAGGGTTCGAATATAAAGAGGACCTCATTTCATTTATTGAGGGCAAAGGCCTGACATACCATGATTTTGGTACACATTCTATAGACTCTGTTGATTATCCCGATTTCGCTCATCCCGTAGCCAGTGATGTGGAATCTGGTAAAAGTGCTTTTGGTATTCTTTTATGCGGGAGTGCAAATGGAGTTGCTATCACAGCCAACAAACACCAGGGCATACGCGCTGCAATTTGTTGGGGTGAGGAACTTGCTGAACTTTCCCGTAAACATAATGATGCAAACATAATTTGCATCCCTTCCCGATTTGTTCGTGAAGGTGATGTAGAAAAAATGGTTGAAATATTCATGCACACCGATTTCGAAGCCGGCCGGCACATTGGCAGGGTTAAAAAAATAGCCTGCTCAGTTTAGTCAATAAAAAAAATCAAATGAAGAAAATTTTCTTGTTCCTGGCAGGAACATGTTTGTTATTACCCTACCTGTTAATTGCGCAGAATGATTCCAGAGTTTATGCAAATTCTATTACCGGAGCTGATCTGAAAAAACATTTATCAATCGTGGCAAGCGCTGAAATGGAAGGTAGGGAAACTGCCAGTGAGGGCCTGAAAAAAGCTGCGGCGTATATCGAAGCTCAATTCAAATTACTGGGATTAAAACCTCCGCCGGGTAATAAAGGAAATTACCAGCAGGCCTACCCGCTTTACAGGGATACCGTTATAAAAGCAAGCCTCGAGATTGGTGATAAGAATTATGTTTTTGGGCAAGATTACCTTGTAGATATTTTAAGCAATCCCTCAACAAAAATGAAGGCGAAGAAAATAATTTTTGTGGGATATGGCATTAGTGATAATAACTATGACGATTATGCAGGCAAGGATGTAAAAGATAAGATCGTGATCTTTTTTCTTGGAGAACCCAAGAACGGCGGCATTTTCACAATCACTGGTACAAAAGAAACTTCACAATGGACTCATGCGGGAATGGCGAGGAAGACAGCTCTTGCAAAAGAACGAGGCGCCGCAGGAGCTTTAGTGATCAACCCCACCATGGAAAATTTACCGGGAGAGAACATCCTGACTGCAAGAAGAACTAAGCTCTACTATCCCAGGGAAGCTGTACCGGAAATTCCAAGGGTGTTTGATGCAAGCATTTCAAGACAGGTGGCAAAAGATATTTTCGGCGAAGCCAAATACCTGGAAATGGCTCAAAAGGCCCAGGAGACTGAGCCATTAAATACAATCTCCATAGAATCGAAAATTAGAACCAGGTTGAAATATGAAAAGAAGAAACAATCTTACTCTTCGACTAACGTTATAGGCTACCTGGAAGGTTCAATTAAAAAAGATGAGTATGTCGTTATTACAGCTCATATGGATCATTTGGGTAAACAGGGAGACCAGATATTCTACGGGGCCGATGATGATGGTAGTGGTACGGTAAGCGTTATGGAATTGGCAGAAGCTTTTACCAAAGCGAAAACTGCTGGATCCGGCCCCTCACGTTCAATTGTATTTATGACAGTGAGTGGTGAAGAAAAAGGCCTTTTGGGTTCGGAATATTATTCAGACAATCCATTATTCCCTTTGGAAAAAACTACGGTAAACCTCAATTTAGATATGGTTGGACGAATAGATCCGACAAGGCTGAAGGGCGATAGTACAAACTACATCTATGTGATTGGGGATGATAAACTCAGCTCCGAGCTTAAGCCTATAAGTGAACGGATAAATAAACAATTTTCGAACCTCGAGCTCGATTATAAATTCAATGATCCAAAGGATGAATCGCGCATTTATTTCCGCAGCGACCATTACAATTTTGCGAGGAAAGGAGTGCCGGTAATATTTTATTTCAGCGGCATTCATAAAGATTACCACAAAGTAACTGATGTTATAGAAAAAATTAATTTCAACATTATGGAAAAAAGAGTGCGGTTAATTTTTCATACTGCATGGGAGTTGGCAAACAGGAATGAGATGTTGAAGCGTGATATTGCATTACCAGCTGAGACTAGATAAAGGGTACAATGGTTAATGAGTAGGCAGATTGTTTTTCTTGCGTTAACCATTAATAATTAACCATGATCAGAACTACCATCCAAGCACCCACGCAAATATCAATGGCGCAACAATAGTTGCATCACTCTCTACAATAAACTTAGGAGTCTTTATATCCAGCTTCCCCCAGGTGATTTTTTCATTTGGAACTGCACCTGAATATGATCCATAAGAGGTTGTGCTGTCACTGATCTGGCAGAAATAACTCCAGAAGGGAACATCATGCCATTCAAGATCCTGGTACATCATCGGCACAACGCATATGGGAAAATCGCCCGCGATACCGCCCCCAATCTGGAAAAACCCTACGCCCTTTCCTGAAGAATTTTCCCGGTACCATTCGCTTAGCCAAACCATGTATTCGATACCTGATTTCATGGTGTTTGCTTTGAGTTCACCTTTGATAATATAGGAAGCGAAAATGTTTCCCATAGTACTGTCTTCCCAGCCTGGTACCACAATAGGAATATTTTTTTGCGCGGCGGCAAGCATCCAGCTATTCTTAGGATCGATCTCATAATATTGCTCAAGCACACCGGAGAGCAACATCTTATACATGTATTCGTGAGGGAAATAACGCTCACCTTTATCATCGGCATCCTTCCAGATTTTGTGTATATGCTGTTGCAATCGCCTGAAGGCTTCCTCTTCCGGAATGCAGGTATCAGTAACACGGTTATAATGATTTTCCAGGAGCTCCCATTCATCCTCTGGGCTTAGGTAACGGTAATTGGGTACACGCTTATAATGACTATGCGCTACAAGATTCATGATATCTTCTTCCAGGTTTGCGCCTGTACAGGAAATTATCGACACTTTATCCTGGCGTATCATTTCTGCAAATGATATCCCGAGTTCTGCAGTACTCATCGCACCTGCAAGTGAAACCAGCATTTTGCCGCCTTCATCAATATGTGTTACATAACCTTTGGCAGCATCTACCAGGGCTGCAGCGTTGAAGTGCCGGTAATGTGTTTCAATAAATTGTGAAAT
>JBKJPO010000247.1:0-4940 GCA_046595095.1 Chitinophagaceae bacterium | reverse complement strand
CAAATACTTTTGCACTGCCTGCGTCCCATGCATTTCCAAGTATTAATGGTGTAGTACCACAATGCAATTGCGAAAAGATTTCAAAATCATTCATACCGCTTTATTTT
This sequence comes from Chitinophagaceae bacterium, assembly GCA_046595095.1. Classification (GTDB taxonomy): domain Bacteria; phylum Bacteroidota; class Bacteroidia; order Chitinophagales; family Chitinophagaceae; genus Ginsengibacter. The sequence continues at coordinate 4,833 of JBKJPO010000247.1, read as the reverse complement.
ATTTTGTTTTTAGATTGTCCAAACTCCATTTGTAAGCAGTACAGGATGCTAATAAGAAACTGGCTGCACTTACTGTAAAAACAGAGTAGCTCAATGGTGAGACTATACCAAATGAAATGGTCATTGATATGGCAAATAGGAATGCAAGGATGCCACTTCCAATTGCAGCAAAACGTGTCCATTTCCCCAAAAGTAATAATATCCCAAATGTTATTTCCCCAATAGTTGCAATCACTGCAAATATACTAACCAATGAACCGGGCAAAAAGCCCATAACTTCAGTAGCATATTTTATAAAATGTTCCCAATCTCCCCAGGAAATATTTGTTTCTCCGGCCTTGCCCCAAACACCCAAACGGTCAAGCCCAAACGCCAGGTATGCAGCGGCAATTGAAATCCGCAGGTATAATTGTGAAAAAGATGAAAATGTTTCCATAAAAATAGTTATTAAGTGGGTGTTGCATTTTTAATCCCGATATGTACTTGTTGTACTGCTTATCAAATGTAAGTTTGGTTTGGACTACATTTGTAGTCCAAACCAAATAAGTTCAGTAGTCCAGATGATTCCCTTTGTCACGCTCATACAATTTCATAAAAACATTCCAACGCCGGTGTATCAGCAGATAGCCAATTGTTTTATTAATCTTATCCGTGGAGGTATCATCAAACCCGGAGCTGCTTTGCCTTCAAGTCGTTCCATGGCAGAGATTCTTTCTGTCCATCGCAAAACCGTAGTGGCAGCGTATGAAGAACTTGTCGCGCAGGATTGGATTAACCCGGTTCCACGGAAGGGAATGTTTGTTTCTAAAGATTTACCAGAGTTGAAACCACGGAGCTTTAAGGCAATTTCAGGGTTGCCAGTTTATTCTGGAAAGGCTTCATTTTCTTATCGGGAAGTAAAGAAACCCGGGCTGCCGGGTATTAAAAAAAGTAGTTATCGTTTCGTAATAAATGATGGATTTCCAGATGCCCGTATTGCGCCTATCGATAAACTATTTCGGCAGTATCGTTATTTTTTTCAAAGGACTTCATCCGAGGGCCATATTATGTTTGGTGATGGTGCAGGTTCAGTCAATCTGCGAAATGCATTATCAAATTTTCTTTCCAATACCCGGGGAATAAATATCGATGTGAAAAATATTTTAATTACAAGAGGTGCGCAAATGGCCATCTTCATAGTCGCCAGGATGCTGATAAAGCCGGGTTCAAGGGTAATTGTGAGTGAGCCAAATTATGGCATGGCAAATAACATTTTTGAAGGCTGTGGCGCAAAACTTATAAAAGTTGCGGTTGACAATAACGGGATAAATGTGGATGAGATTGAAAAGCTTTGCAGGGAAAACAGGCCAGATTTATTGTACATCATTCCTCATCATCATCACCCTACTACAACTACTTTGAGTGCAGCCCGGAGAATGAAACTATTGGCCGTTATCCGGGAGTTCAGGCTACCGGTAATTGAAGATGATTATGATTACGATTTTCATTATAACCGAAGTCCAATCTTACCGCTTGCAAGTGCAGATCATGGGGGTTTTGTAATTTATATAGGCTCGATTTCCAAATCATTAGCCTCATCAATCAGGGTGGGTTATCTCGTATCCTCGGAAGATTTTGTTAACCAGGCGGCACAATTAAGGGAAATGATAGACATTCGGGGAGATGTATTGATGGAAGAATCTTTAGCAATATTATTTAATAGTGGAGATATGCAAAAGCACTTGAGAAAAGCTTTGAAAATTTACCAGCAACGACGGGACTTATTGTGTGAGCTCTTAGAAAATGAATTTGCGGGTAAATTATTTTTTACAAAACCATCAGGAGGAATGTCTGTCTGGGTTGAGTTTGATAAAAAATATAATTTAATAGAAATTTCTCAAAAAGCTGCACAGCATGGATTGTACATGGGCGATGGTAGTTTCTATAACACGGGTAAGGTAAATTATAATGCCTTGAGAATTGGATTTGCTTCGTTTAATGAAAAAGAATTGCGTGGTGTGATTGGGATTTTAAAAAAGCTTTTGTAAAGGCTGAACTGTGATTAATATGATTACTGTGATTAATCATCAGTTTGTGGGCTAATCTTCAATTACAAACACCAGGCAATGATAGAAAAACAATTTTATGGTATACTTTGTGTCCTTGATTTCTAAGTTCACAATCAATAACTATAATTTTATTAACCATGCTTAAGTTTGATAATAAACTTTTAACCAAAGAAATGATTACGGCCCTCAAAGAAATCAGGGAGAAGCAAGACTCAGGTCAACCTCTCATCGCTTCTGAGATCAAAACTTCTCTTACAAATTTATATTCGGAAAATCTTATTGAACCGACTACAATTGATGTAAACGGAGAAAAAGTGCCCAGCTGCGAGATCACTCAATTCGGCACAGAGGTGCTTAAACAACTAGATGAAGAAGGCCAGGGAGCTCACCATGAATCTGTTTAATTACAATAAATGATTTTACTTGTCGTACCCGGTTTGACCATGATCAGTTACATTTGCGCTCAATTATGAAATATAGCAAAATAGTCGGGCTGCTGGGTTGCGCAGGCGTGATCATCATTTCGTTTTTTCCCTGGACATATCATGCAGATGTAAATAAATATTTCACCGGTTTTTTTTCTGAGAACAACTTATATGGTAAGCCGGGAAAGTTTTTTGTAGCTTTTGGATTAATTGCCGCATTGCTCATTTTAATCCCCAGGATATGGGCGAAAAGGACAAATCTTTTTTTCTCAGCTCTCTTTTTGGGCTATGCCATAAAGACTTACATTCTATACTCGTCATGTTATAAAGCTTATTGCCCCGACAAACAACCTGGACTGTACATTTTGATGCTCTCGTGTATTTTGATACTCTTTGCAGCGGTATTTCCTGATATGAAATTGAAAAAATTGAACTCCGAAAAAATTGAACCAGAACGAAATTGAATCAGAACGAAATTGAATCACAAAAAATTTCACTTATTCCCTTTTGCCCAGGCATCTTTCAATGTAACTGCCCGATTAAACACGAGTTGCCCGGGCTTTGAATCAGGATCAACGCAGAAGTATCCTTTTCTAATAAACTGGTATGTATCTCCCAACGCAGCATCCGCAATGGAAGGTTCAATCAATGCATCATTAATCACTTGAAGAGAATCAGGATTGATATGATCTTTAAAATCTCCTTCCGCGGTAGCCGGGTTCTCAATTTTTAGAAGCCGGTCATACAACCTAACTTCTGCTTTTATTGCATGAGCGGCACTTACCCAATGTATCGTTCCTTTTACACTTATTCCGCTTGTATCATTGCCACTTCTGCTTTCCGGAATATGAGTGCATCGGATCTCCAATATTTTTCCGGATTCATCTTTTGTAAATGATTCGCAGCGGATGATGTATGCATTCTTCAACCTTACCATTGCACCGGGTGCAAGCCTGAACCATTTTTTGGCAGGCAGCTCCATAAAATCTTCCTTCTCGATGAGGAGTTGCCTGGTGAATGAAATCTTCCGGGAACTACTATTGTCCGTTGGCAGGTTTTCCGCATCAAATTCTTCAACCTGGTCTTGCGGGTAATCAGTGATAATAAGCTTTACAGGATCCAAAACGGCCATCACCCTATTTGCAGTTGTATTTAATTCTTCCCGGAGACAAAATTCCAGCAGGCTCAGGTCTATCAGGTTATCACGTTTTGCCACGCCAATTTTTTCGCAGAAGAGCCTGATGCTTGCCGCAGTAAATCCCCTGCGGCGGAAACCGGAAATTGTGGGCATCCTTGGATCATCCCAGCCGTTTACGTAACCTTCGTTTACAAGCTGCAGCAATTTGCGTTTACTCATCACAGTATAGCTCATGTTGAGTCTCGCAAATTCATACTGGTGCGATGGGAAGATTTCCAGCTTCTCAATAAACCAATCGTATAAAGCACGGTGGGGGATAAATTCAAGTGTGCAGATACTATGCGTGATATGCTCGATACTATCGCTTTGCCCGTGTGCAAAATCATACATTGGATAGATACACCATCTATCGCCGGTACGATGATGAGTTGCGTGTTTGATCCTGTAGATGATTGGATCCCGCAAGTGCATATTTGGCGAAGCCATATCAATTTTCGCACGCAAAACTTTTTCGCCATCTTTGAACTCACCCTTGCGCATGCGCGCAAAAAGTGAAAGATTCTCTGGAACAATTCTACTTCGGAATTTACTTTCTTTCCCTGGCTCTGTAGGCGAACCCTTTTCCAGGGCTATCTGCTCCGCACTGCTTTCATCAACGTATGCAAGACCTTTATCAATAAGTCTTACCGCGAAGTCATATAACTGTTCAAAATAATCGCTTGAGTATAATTCATTGGACCATTTAAAACCCAGCCAGCTTACATCTGCTTTTATGCTGTCAACATATTCTGTGTCTTCTGTAACGGGATTGGTATCATCAAACCGAAGATTCGTTTCTCCGCCATATTTATTGGCAAGGCCAAAATTGAGGCAGATGCTCTTAGCATGGCCGATATGCAGGTATCCATTCGGTTCAGGTGGAAAACGGGTGAGGATGGATTTGTACTTGCCTTCGGCAATATCGGCTTCTACAATTTCTTCAATAAAATTCAGGCTTTTCTCTTCCCTCATCATATACAATTGAGGTGCAAATTTAAGGGAAGTTGTTCGGATGATTGTTTTGCAGGGATGAAACCTGTGCGTTTATGCGGTATCGTCATTGTTATTAAAAAATTGGTGAATTAGGCTTCATAACCTCGGTTCATGCCTTCACTAACCGAAATATTGTATGTGATGATTTAATAATAATATGGGAGATTGCTTCGCTCCGCTCGCAATGACG
>JBKJPO010000125.1:0-3455 GCA_046595095.1 Chitinophagaceae bacterium | reverse complement strand
ATTTCAATTAAATAAAAATCGCAGCCTTGCAGGCGAAAAAAGCGACGGCGTCCTCCTTGCAGAAGCTGAAGTGACCAGGATCAAAGCTGATGTAGCTGAAAACCTGAGCAGTATTCGGAGAAATCTTGGCTCGCAGCAATCAAGCATAAACAATAGCATCGGGCAAAATAGCAGTATGCTTCGTTCCATACCACAAAAAGAGAGAGGCCTGATCGAGATCAGCAGGCAGCAGGTTATTAAAAATAATATTTATAGTTTTTTGCTTACAAAAAGAGAGGAAACAGCTTTATCCTCTGCATCTACTACTGCAGACCTTAGGGTGCTGGAATCTGCCAGTGCTTCGGGGCCAATAAAACCGGTTCCGAAAAACTACTATTTAGCTGCAATCGTTTTGGGATTACTTGCAGGAGTAGGTTTTGTCTTTTTAAAAGAACAATTTAATCGTAAAGTATTATTCCGGACAGAGGTAGAAGCCAAAACTAAAGCTCCGGTAATTGGAGAGATTGTCCAGGTAAATTCAAAGGATCCCATAGTCATTTCCGAAGGAAAACGTACCGTGATAGCAGAACAATTCCGATCACTTAGGACCAACCTCAATTTCATGGGCATAAATGAAGAGAACAAATGCATGCTGATCACTTCAAGTATTTCCGGTGAAGGAAAAAGTTTTGTGGCGATAAACCTGGCGATGAGCCTCACATTGACAGGTAAAAAAGTGGCTCTTTTGGAACTTGACCTCAGAAAGCCGAAACTAAGCAAGATGCTTAATATCTCCCGGGATCCGGGCATCACCAATTTCTTAGTCAACAAAGCAACCGTGGATGAAATTACCAAGGCTACAGAATACCCGGGTTTGTATATACTTTCAGCCGGACCCATTCCACCAAATCCAACGGAACTTATTGTGAGGGATAATTTTGCCGCAATGATCAAAGAGTTAAAAGAAAAGTTTGATTATGTGATCATCGATACGGCTCCAATTGGCCCGGTAACTGATGCGCAGCTTTTAAAAGGTTATGCGGACACAACCATATTTGTGGTAAGGCATGGGGTTACGCCAAAAGTTTTCCTCCGAATGATTGACGATCTCGAGAAACAAAAGAAATTTAATAATATGGCCATAGTGTTCAACGGGGTTAAGCAAAGGGGATTTTCGTATGGCCGTTATGGTTATGGCTCGTATGGCCAGACCTATGGTTATGGAGGAGGGTATGGGTATCATGATGCGAATGAGAAAGAGAAGGGGATTTGGAGAAAGGTGAAGGGAGTTTTTGGGCTATAATTTTTAGTGCGTAATGGGTAATGTTTAATGCTTAATGTGACGTCATTGCGAGGAGAGGTTTTAAAAAGAACCGACGAAGGAGGATCTATTAAAACCCGACGAAGCAATCTCCGCTTAATGTACACAAGGGATTGCCAGGTCAAAATCCTCGTACCTCGGATTTTTCCTCGCAATGACGTGATGATAGAACCAACAAACAAGAAACGAGAAACGAGAAATGCTTGTGACTCAGGAATAGCGAAGCTATGCAACCGACAGAAAACGATAACTACTGGTTTGCCGTATACACCCGCCCGAGATGGGAGAAAAAAGTATCAAGAACACTTGAAGAAAAGGAGATTGAATATTACTGCCCGCTACAAAAAGTTACGAAGCAGTGGAGCGACAGGAAAAAAGTGATCCTCGAACCGGTTTTCAAATCCTACATTTTTGTAAAGATCAGTGAAGAAAAGAAATGGGATCTAAAACGCATCGATGGTATTTTGAATTACGTGTACTGGCTGGGCAAACCTGCACGCATACCCGAGAAAGATATTGACAAAGTAAGGATGTTTTTAAGTGAATTCTCTGATGTGCAGGTAGATCAGAATAATCTTAATCCTGAGGATAAAGTGTATATCGAACAGGGTGTGTTGATGAATTATGAAGGACTTGTGTTGGAAGTATTTGGTAGTAAGGCAAGGGTGAGGATCGAGAGTATGGGGATTCAGCTTATTGCAACTTTTGATAAGTCAAAACTAAAGCAGGTCCCTAAGAAAATATAAATAACTCTTCACCGTGGTTCTGAGTCAAGTAAAATAATATTTCACAGAGTACCGCGAAGTTTACACGTAGAACATCGGAGAATAGAAAACAGTGATCATCTACCAATAAATCGATAAATCCTTAAATCCTCAAATCCTGAAATCCTGGTCCTTTGTGTAGAATCTCCGGCATAATCTCTCCTTCAACCGATGTTGCAACACTAAAAATGTGGGTGCAGCAAATGAACGACTGTCTCGCACACGGCGGGCCCGACGATGAAGGCATATACACCAACGATGAGGACCATGTTGTTTTGGGGAACCGTCGTCTCTCATTACTAGATCTATCACCCGCAGGTCATATGCCCATGACTTGCCCCACAGGCAGGTTACATCTTACTTACAACGGCGAAATTTATAATTACCTTGAACTCAAACATGAGCTCGAAGAGGCAGGTTACCAATTTCATACGGGTTCAGATACTGAAGTAATCCTTGCTGCATTCACCCAATGGGGGAAATTTGCTTTTGCCAGGTTCAACGGGATGTTTGCCCTTGCGCTTTGGGATAATGAAGAAAAGAAATTTTTTCTTGCCAGGGGACCATCGGGAATAAAACCTTTGTATTACGCAGCATATTATGATGTGCTTGCCTTCGCATCCGAAGTAAGGGCATTGAAACTCATTCCCAGCCTTGCAGAAGAAAATCCTGCGTGGAAAGTGTATATGATGGCCTATGGGCACCTACCCGAACCCGTTACCACACTCAAACACGTAAAATCTTTACCAAAAGGCTCGGTGCTGATATATAATGCCAGGACGCATTCTCACGAAATTGAAAGTTTTCATCACTTTAGTTTTCATGAAGGCATGGAGAGCAGGGCTCAGGCGATCCAAACAGTAAGACAGAATTTGAGGGCCTCAGTGAAACGTCATCTTATTGCTGATGCTCCTATTGGCGTATTTCTTAGTGGCGGACTCGATTCCAGTATTATATCTTTACTTGCACATGAAGAAAAAGCCAATATCAATACCTTATCGCTGATCTTTAAAGACAAAAAATTTTCAGAAAAAAAATACCAGGACCTGATAAAAGCCAGGATGCCGGATGCAAAGCATCACCAGTTCCTGCTGGAAGAAGAAGAATTTCATAGAGAATTCCCTCGAATCATCAGCGACATGGATCTTCCGAGTTCCGATGGCATAAACACCTGGTTTATCAGCAAGTATGCGCGCGAAACCGGCCTCAAAGCTGTGCTCTCGGGGATTGGTGGAGATGAATTATTTGGCGGCTATCCAAGTTTTGAGCGGATGGCGATGGCTATTAAATTAAGAAAAGTTCCGGGAAGTCTTTTGAAAGCCGCAGGCGGTTTTGCGAATAAAAAATTTCACCGCTTGCCTTATCTCACACTCGATGGCCCAAAAGGTTTG